>CAZRNU010000163.1:0-6250 GCA_964601515.1 uncultured Bacteroidales bacterium
AGTTTACTCCTAATGTGTTTGAGTTTACTCTTAATGTGTTTGAGTTTACTCTTAACATGTCCGGGTTTACTCCGGTTTTTGCGCTGCTGATCTGTAAACGCCCTTTTTGCCACGATGCAGCCGGGCAAAGATGAATGACTATATATATTATGGTATACCCTGCCGGATTTGGGAATTATTTCCTGTAATGCCACACCCCTGGTTTCAGTGTGCCCATCAGCCTGGCTTCTGTGTTTCTGCCGGGTTTTATTTCTGCTGATGTAAAGATGACGTGTGGCCGGGCGTTTACACACTGAACCCAAAACCCTGCACCACAAGCGGGCTTGCCCCCGATGTACAGCCCGGGCTCCCTGGCCGGTTTTCCCGCACACGGCTATAAAAAGTGATGGCCCGGGCACTTTTCAGGGTAATTCAGGGGAAATGCCATGGATCTGAAAAAATGTTTATTTTACATATAATCAGCTATTTAAGCCTGTATAATTGTAATAATTACAATTTTTTAATTGTAAAATCGTCACGCATATGCATTTAATTGGGTAAGTAAAGCAAAATTGACCCCAATGAAAACCACCCGGAGAATACAGAAACTTTTTAAAAAGAAGATGGTAAGAAGAATTGCTTACCGCCTGAAGGTGGCTGTATCGTTCTGGTTTTTATCTCTGTCGCTTCTGTTTTGCGGTTGTTTGAAGTATGAGGATTTCAGGATTAATGCGCAGTATACGGGCCGCAATCTTAAACCGGAATACCTGAACTGCAAACTGAACAATACCGGAGAGGGGCTTGCACAGGCTCATATTCACGGCAAAACTTCGTCGGGCCTGCTGCCTCCCTGCTGAGGTGGTAACTCAGCCATGATCAGGTTGCGGAGCCGGTTCACATCCTCCCTGATCATGAAGCCGGCGGACTTTGCCAGCAAGGCACAACACACCGCCGCAGCATAAAAAAGTGAACCACATTTTCAACTTAAAAAAATTTAAAAAAACAACATGAAAACATTTGTAAAACGTTACCAAAAGCTCAGAACGCTTGAACGTATTATTGAAGAACACAACACTGCTTTTGCCACCCGGCCCGAAATGGTTGCTGTAATGGCTGAGTTCTCGCAGAAACTTAACGAAATGGGCGCCCTTATCACGAAGCTGTCGAGATCGGTGAGCAACATTTACCGCGTAAGGAACAATGTGAGCAGCCAGTTCAGGACAAAACTGGTGCAGGCTACCTCTGTGCTGGTAAACCTGAGCAGCGGAAGCAACGATGCACCTACCCTGCGGATGCTTAAGGATTATAAAACGGATATGGCTAAGGTAGGCGGCCACAAACTCTACGAAACCGGGCTTCACATTGAGGAGCTGCTCACCTCAAAGGCCGAGGAGTTGTCGGGCCTGGGTTATCTGGAAACCGATCTGCAGGCCTACAGCGGCTCGCTTCAGCAGCTGAGTGAGGCTTTGCGCGAAAGGAACTTTCAGCTTAACCTGAGGCGCACGGCCCGTGAAGAGCTGAGGATACTTTTTGTGGCCTGCAACAATCTGCTGAAGGACAGAATTGATACCTCTGCCATACTTGTTTCGGCCGAAAACCCGGGCTTTTACACCGAGTACCTGCAGGCGCGCCGCAAAAAGCGCAGAGGCCGCGCAGCTGCCGAAGAAGGGGTTTCGGAAATCACCGGCGAAGTGGTGGATGCCAATACCGGCAATCCGGTGGCCGGCGCACAGGTTACCCTGATTCAGCAATCGGAAGTTACCGAAACCGACGACGGCGGCATGTATGAGTTTACCGGCCTTTTTGAAGGCAAATACACCTTAGGCTGTTTTGCCCCCGGCTATCAGGTGCCCGATAACCAGGAAATTACCCTGGGTGCCGACGATATCGCCGAAGTTACCTTTACCCTGCAACCCGCCAATCCTGTGCTGAATTAAACTTCGCACAGCTGATGCTTAGCTTAAAAGGCTGCCTTCGGGTAGCCTTTTTTGGTTGAGGGCTGGGTAACTTTGAATGGCTTTGGGTAATGGGGGATGGATTATTTTTATTGGTTAGTGATTTCATGGGATGTGGAGATGGGTTTGTGCTTTATATGATGGTAGGATTGAGGTTGGTGAAGGAGTTTGGATTGAAGTAGGATATAAGTAGTTTTAAGGATTGGTCAATATTGTAAAAGAATCAAATGGTGCCAGATGAAAAAAAACTGACTAGTTCATATCGGGGATGCCTACATTGTATTAAGCCCATCTAAATGTAGTTCAATAAATATTATTGATGGTAAGGAAAGGAAATGACACACTTAATTGAACACTCCCTTGAACACTCCCACTCCCTCAAGCAATGTTATAAAAATTTATTAACCCAACCTCGAGAAGTAATTGTATTTTTTCTTTCTCTTTATTAAGTTATGCAAGCAGAAGATATGCAAAAAAAGTAGCCTTTCGATTTCTCTGCTAATCATTTTCAATATAATAGACCACTCAAATACCGATATCTCAATATGATATTATTATCTTGGCTATTGCTTCATAACATATTGGTTACCAGATTAATGTTAGTGGTTTTTATTTCGCTTGCTTTCCCAGTTTCTAAACATCTGATTTCCGCATACAAATCGCCATTTGGTGTGAGAGTAAGTTGAATCAGGATTTGAAGTTGTTCATCTATTCTTCCATCTGTGATTTCATTGATCATTCGACTAGACAATAATTGATTTTCAGTTGCTATTGGTGAATTTCCGTAAAAAATTTTACACTCCAATTCGCTTCTTGTTTCCAAATAGTTTTGAAAAACAAATTTCTCAATTATGGGTAAATTATTGCCCTTTAATATAATTGGCTTTAAATAATTGTTATCGCCATCTTCATTTGTTGCTTGAATACCAATATTAAATGCAGAAATAGGATTGAATCTATTCTCTACTGAAGTTTCTGTTACTATCGGTGTCGCATGGACTCCAATATTTTGTTCTTCGGATTGTTGTATAGAGTATTGTGGTATGCTTTTTTCAATTTTGACATGTTTTATTACTGTTTCAAAAACTTTTCGCTCTGCAGTTGGGTAAACTTCAATATAAGAACCAATTTCATTATTGAGCTCATAAAAATCAATACCCACATAAAAATTATTATTTTCAATATCTTCCCACGATAATTTAGCACATTCAATAGCTGGTAAAAATAATTCTGAAATTTCTTGAAATTCAAACATATATGATTGTACAATGTCTTTTTCATTTGTTATTATTATATTCTCTTTATTGTATCTTTCAGCAAAGTATGTCCAATTATACGAACCGGTAATCAAAGTCTTTGAGTCAATAATACAAAACTTATGATGCATTTGTCCAATGTCAGCACGTGCAATGCGGACAATCCCACCAGCTTCAATAAGTTGATTAAAGTCAGGTGCATAATACATCCAATTAATAGCGTTGTCGAGTAAAATCAGTTCTACTTTTACTTTGCGTTTTCGGCAATCAAGTAATGCCTCAAAGAACTCCCTACTTGTAAACCAAGCCATTGCTATCATAACTTCACTTATGGCATTCTCAATTAGTGGAATGATCTCTTTTCTTATATTTTTAAAATGAGCAACTTGCATCTTGTAAATTTTTACTTTGAAAACTCATGTAATTCATTGTTGTAGTAGATGTAGAATTTCGGTTCAAAGAATCTTCTGCCTACTGATACAATGCAAAGCAAAGGATTGTTTGTAAAAACATTTTTTGATTTTGCTTGCTTTTTGATTGAATCAAAATCAGTCCCACTGAAAAAATTGCCCATTTCGGGATGTGTGTGCCACTCCCCAATGTAGTTAATTAGTCCTTTCGTCTTGATGAAAATTTTTTTAATTTTCTTATGAACAGCAGAGTTGTCGACTGGTTGAAAAAATGTTCGACCATTTATTTTATTTTCTGCCGTAAGAATATTTGTGAGGTAAATTCGTTTCATATCTTTGCTGTAGCCTCCAAGCAAATAACCTCCAAACTCCAAAGGGTAGTGCAAATAGGAATAATGCTGAATTTCGTCTAAGCAATGCTGAGAAATGGATATTGTAAAGCCTAACTCTTTTTGATTAAAAGTTATAATATTATCCTTAACTATACCATTATCAGTGTGCGAAAGTACAAAAGAATCTGCTGATTCTTTTAACGAAAATGATTTGTCAATATGTTTGATAGCTAGATTAAGCAATGAATTTATGTCAGAAAAATTTGCTCTAAATGTTGGTGTGTAGCAACCTGTGCCTTCATAATAAAGGTTTTCAGTGTCGTGTTCCAACTGTTTTAGAAAGAATTTGCGTTGTTCGAAAAGATTGTCTTTGCAATTAGTTACACAAATCATATCTCTCGCCTCATTTGTTATACCAAAACTAATGATCGGCTTTTTTAAATCCAGGGTTGAAAGACAATGAAGTAATTCATTACTAGCAGTGCAGTCAAAAATTATATCTGCTTGATTTAGAAAATTATAGATTTCTTTCTTAGAGTGGTAGTTGACTTCGGAATATAGGTTCATCTTAATTTGTTGAACATTTATATAAGGTGAGATTGTAACTAGGCTTAGGCTTAAAGCAATTGATTTACTTTTTCCAACATTTATGAATTGATAGTTACTACGACAAATATTACCATGTTCAACAATATCATTATCCAGCAGATAAAGATCTTTAATTCCGCCTCTTACTAGTATTTCAGCAAGTACACTACCTATTGCACCTATTCCAATGATCATTATTTTGGAATTTACAATTTTATCGCAAAATCTGCCACGACCAAAATAATTCTCGTAGTTAATATTTACAGTTTTCATCCATTCTATTCCAAAATATAAATCATTAGCATATAGTTTCATCGTTAATACATTTCTATCTATATCGGTGGAATCTTTAGCAACTATTGAGTTACATTTAACTCTTAATAATTCCCATTGAATAGAATTTCCAAAATTAAAACCAATTGCGAGTAATACATCTTTCGTTATACTCCAAATATCCGGTACTATTAATTCTTTAACTTTTAATGCATCATTTCCATCATATTCATTCTCTGAAAGTGTTTCTCCCTTCACTGCTTCATGCATTTCTGTAAGCGCAGTTGGTTTCGTTAGGCTTATACCAAAATACTTCTTATAAACTTCGACAAGAGCGACAGGTAAAGGCAATAAATCGTTCAATTCCTTTATGTCAGAAGGTAGACTTCCATCATCTTTCATTGGAGTCTTTTCTGAAAACAACCAGAAAATTTTCCTTTCTGGCAAACCAGAGAACTTTTTTAAAATATCAAAAGCTTTATCACCTAAATTATCAGGATATAAAACTCCGTTTACTTCATGGCAGTCACAAATGCCCCAACAAGATTCTTTTAATCGAGGTTCATCTCCTTCTTTAATAGGAACTTCATTATAACTCAAAGTGAAGTCATTACATCTATATGAATATGGAGGTAACTCGTGCTTCTCGCCTTTGTTCAAATATTTGTCGATCCATCCTGACAGGCGCTCCATTTCGAGATCAAGTTGTTCTTCAATAGATTCGCAAAACGGTGTGTTGAGACAAAACCAACTTGACTCGTCTTTGTTAGGTATTAGATGCGCATAATTTCTTAACGAAGTTGTCGTAAGCGATATCATTTCATTAGGAAAACCTAATGGAATTTTAATATCAATTTCAAGCGGTAACTTTGCTAAATTGGATGAGATTTTGCCAACAAAGAATATTTTTCTGTAAGCATCTTCTTCATTTTCCACTTCTTGGATAACAAAAGGGGTTATAATTTCATAGCCAGGTAACCACTCAAAGTATGCATTGTAATAATTCAATAATTCTTCGTTATTCAGAAGCATAAGGTCTTGGTGCTGGTGTTGATGGCTGATTAGTTGGCTGAACCTCGATTTTAGGCTCAGAGTTTGTTGTTTTTTTTTGGGGCTCTGTCGGCTTCTTTCCTATGTATAAGCCTGTTGAATTAGTTTTCAAGTTATCCATAATCTTTATATTTAGTTCCTGCTCTTACGGCTTTGCAGGTCTTGCCTAATCTTGAAGCCCATTTATCACATGTAGTTCGCCTTTGAAAATTGTGACAAACGTTATTCCTTTATTTTCAAAAACAAGATGTAAAAATATCAAAAACTGCTTTAGTCAAGACAAATTTAGCAATATTTTTTTTATTTCTGCTATGATTTTTTGAACAACTTTTTAAAATTAGAATTCTGTTTTGGTTTTAGCTGAAACCCTATTATTTTCTATTATAAATGTCGTATAAAATTTAAAT
>CAZRNU010000164.1:0-6224 GCA_964601515.1 uncultured Bacteroidales bacterium
AGCACTCAGCAATTTTCCAATGTATTGCTGGAGAATTTCACAATCCTATTGAGAAGATTATTCTTACTGCAAGCGGTGGGCCTTTCAGAGGAAAATCAAAAGAATTTTTACAAAAAGTAAAAAAAGAAGATGCCCTTAAGCATCCAAATTGGGATATGGGCAATAAAATCACTATCGATTCAGCAAGTCTTATGAATAAAGGACTTGAAGTTATTGAAGCAAAGTGGTTATTTAGTTTAAGGCCTAATCAAATAGAAGTTATAGTTCATCCGGAATCAATAATACATTCTATTGTTCAGTTTGAAGATGGCTCAATGAAGGCTCAAATGAGTCTTCCCGACATGAAAATACCTATACAATATGCTTTATCATACCCGTTAAGATTAAAAAGTGATTTTAAAAGGTTTAACTTTATTGATTATCCAAAATTTACATTTGAAAGACCGGATACTGATATTTTTAAAAATTTAAATTTGGCATTTTACGCCTTAGAAAAAGGAGGAAATCTGCCATGTATATTAAACGCAGCTAACGAAGTAGTTGTTGAAGCTTTCCTCAATGACAAGGTTAATTTTTTGAAAATGCCGGAAATTATTGAACAAATTATGGCAAAAATGTCTTTTATTGCAACACCTACATATGATGATTTTTTCGAAACCGATAAAATAACCAGGATATATACTAATGAGCTATTGGATATTTCCATTTAGCATATTATTAACTTAATAAACAAATACTTTAGAATGGAAGCATTAATCAAAACAGCACAATTTATTTTAGCATTATCAATACTTATAATTGCCCACGAATTAGGACATTTCTATTTCGCTAAGCTTTTCAAAACAAGGGTAGAAAAATTCTATCTGTTTTTTAATCCTTGGTTTTCACTGTTTAAAATTAAAAGAGGCGAAACAACATATGGCTTGGGTTGGCTTCCCCTTGGCGGTTATGTAAAAATATCAGGGATGATAGATGAAAGCATGGATAAAGAGCAAATGAAACAACCGCCTCAACCACATGAATTCAGGTCTAAACCTGCACATAAAAGACTATTGATTATGCTTGGCGGTGTTATGTTCAATGTATTGCTCGCTATTCTGATTTATATTTTCATGCTTTTCTTAGTTGGGGAAAAATTTCTTCCTGCAAAAAACTTAAAATATGGAATTGTTGCAGATTCTTTAGCTCAAAAAATTGGACTACAAGATGGTGATAAGATTATTGCACTAAATAATGAGGAAGTTGTTGATTTCTTCGATATTACTCCTGAATTCATTTTCGGAGATGTAAAAAATGTTACTATCGTTAGAAATAATCAAGAAATGACATTTGAGGTTCCATCTGATTTTTTTGGAATGATGATTGAATCTAAAGGAAAAAACTTCATTTCTATACGTTATCCATTAATCGTTGATGATTTTGCAAGCGAAAGTCAGGCTAAAATTGCCGGAGTTATAAAGGGAGATGTAATCAAGGGAATTGGGCAAGATACTGCTTTTACATTTAATGAATTCAGAGCTGCGGTTATGAAATTCAAAAATGAGAATACTACATTAATGATAAATCGAAATGGGAGTGATACTATACTTAACATCTTCATTCCTGAAAATCAAATGATTGGGGTTGCATTTGCCTCAATTGATAAAATTTTCGAATTCGAAACCCGTAAATATAACTTCATACAAGCCATACCTGCAGGAGTGGTAAAAACATACAACACAACAGTTGACTACCTCGGTCAATTACGATTGCTTTTTAGACCGGAAGTAAAGGCATCTGAAACCATTGGAGGTTTTATCTCAATAGGAAGTATTTTTTCTCCAACTTGGGATTGGCTACATTTCTGGACAATTACTGCATTTCTGTCCATTATTTTGGCGATAATGAATTTATTGCCTATTCCTGCTTTAGACGGCGGCCATGTAATGTTTCTAATTTATGAAATAATCTTCAGAAGAAAGCCGGGAGAAAAATTCATGGAGTATGCTCAAATTGCAGGAATGATAATTCTTTTCTCTTTGCTTCTTTTTGCCAACTTGAATGATATTATTAGGCATTTCTTTAGCTAACAAGAAGCTATTTTCATGATTGTTGTTTCGATATATTAAAAATTCGAAAAACATTTTTTTAATTTCAGTGTTAATAAGTTATATTATAGGTGCTTAACGTTTTATTAACATTGGTTTGTTTACAACTAATCAAAATGCAGTTATATACTGAGTTTTTGATTAGAAAAAACCTATATTTTTGCACGATTAGACTATTAATTTGATTTAACCAGTAAAAATATTTCAAAATATATGATTTTCTTCAACAAAAGTGAAAACAGCAAAGGTTATTTGGCTTTGGTAGGTGGTGCCGAAGACAGAAAAGATAATATGATTGTTTTAAGAAGCATAGTTGCTTTAAATAATGCAAAAAATGTTGTGGTAATTCCTACAGCGACATCATATCCTGTTGAGTGTGGGCAAGATTATCAAGATGCATTCAAAAGAATTGGAGTTGAAAACATTCATGTTTTTGACATTAGAGAGAAGAGAGAAGCCGATGACCCTAAGTATCTGGAACTGCTTGATTCAGCAGATTTGGTTTACTTTACCGGAGGTGATCAAGTAAGATTAGTAAGTGTTTTAGGAGAAACTGCGCTTATTGAAAAAATTATCTTATTGCATAAAACAAAAGGCCTTACAATAGCCGGAACATCTGCAGGAGCTGCAGCTGCCTCAAACCCTATGACTTATGATGGCGATAACGAAGGGCTTATTAAAGGTACAGTTGCTCATGCTAAAGGTTTTGGTTTTATTGAAAATATAACTATTGATACACATTTCGTTGCCAGAGGCAGAATAGGTAGGATGACTCAATTCTTATGCACTGAAATACCTAACAGGGGAATTGGCATTGGAGAAAATACTGCTATTCTTATAAATCCTCAAAATATATTTGAGGTTGTTGGGACCGGCATTATTACAGTTGTTGATACAAATGATGTTTCATATTCAAACGTAAATGCCATAAATACCGGTCAAAGAATCAGTATTAATGGAATTAAAGTTGGATTTCTTCAGCATGGGGCAATCTTCGATATTACTCAGTGGTTGGTAGTTGGTCATAAAGGATACGGAATAGAAACTCCATCTGAGGTTTTGAACAATAGAAATTAAAAAAAAAGGGCTGTCTATCAAATTTAGTCAGCCCTTTTTAAATATTAATAAATCTTTATTTCTTTAAAAACTCCAGACAGTTTTTCTCAATTCTTTCAACAACGTTAGCTGCAGGGGTTTTAACAAACTTATCACCGGTTATCTTTTCATATAATTCTATGTATCTCTCAGAAACTTTTGCAACAAAATCATCCGGCAGTTGAGGTACCTGTTGTCCGTCTTTACCTTGAAATCCTTGCTCCATAAGCCATTCGCGAACAAACTCTTTTGACAATTGCCTTTGAGGTTCGCCTGCATCCTGACGTTTCTGATATCCATCAAGATAAAAATACCTTGAAGAATCAGGAGTATGTATTTCATCTATCAAATAAATTTTGCCATTTGCTTTCCCAAATTCATATTTTGTATCAACCAAAATAAGACCCATTTTTTCAGCAATTTCTGTTCCTCTCTGAAATAATTTAAGTGTATATTCTTCAAGCATATTATAGTCTTTTTCCGAGACAAGACCATGTTTCAAAATATCTTCTCTTGAAATATCCTCATCGTGACCAACCGCTTCTTTTGTTGTTGGAGTTAACAATGGCTTTGGAAATTTGTCATTTTCTTTCATTCCGTCAGGCATAGGAACTCCACAAATAAATCGTTTTCCTTGCTTATATTCTCTCCATGCATGGCCCGACAAGTATCCTCTTATTACCATTTCAACTTTAAATGGCTCACAATAAATGCCGGCTGTTACCATAGGATCGGGAGTGGCAATTTTCCAATTAGGAACAATATCAGATGTTGCATCAAGAAATTTGGCTGCAATCTGATTTAACACCTGTCCTTTATATGGAATTCCCTGAGGTAAAACCACATCAAAAGCCGAGATTCTGTCGCTTACAACCATTAACAATATCTTATCGTCAATGTTATAAACATCTCTAACTTTACCTTTATAAAAGCTTTTTTGCTTTGGAAACTGAAAATTTGTTTTTGTTACTGCCTGCATGGATTTAAGATTAAAATTTATGTTTAAAATTAAAAATTAAGGGTTTTCAATATTAATCAGATTCATTTTGTTTATATGCGCTAATAATTTTAGTAACCAAAGGATGTCTTACAACATCTTTTTCATTTAAAAACACAAATTCAACACCTTTAACTTGATTTAAAATTTTTATTGCAGAAATTAATCCTGATGCTTGATTTTTGGGTAAGTCTATTTGTGTAATATCACCAGTTATAAGGAATTTTGCAGATTTGCCCATTCTTGTAAGAAACATTTTAAGCTGATTTGTAGTAGCATTTTGAGCCTCATCAAGAATTGCAAAAGCATTATCCAGTGTTCTTCCACGCATAAATGCCAGAGGTGCAATTTCAATTGTTCCGTCTTCAATATAACTTTCGAGCTTGAATGGAGGAATCATATCACGCAATGCGTCGTACAAAGGCTGAAGATATGGATCTAGTTTCTCTTTTAGGTCGCCAGGTAAAAAACCAAGGTTCTCTCCTGCTTCTACTGCAGGACGAGTAAGAATAATTCTCTTAACTTCTTTATTTTTCAATGCTCTAACAGCCAATGCAACAGCAGTATATGTTTTTCCTGTACCTGCAGGCCCGATAGCAAAAAGCATATCATGAGTTTTGAAGCTTTCAACCATTCTTACCTGATTGGGAGTTCGTGCTTTGATAAGCATACCGTCTTTCCCATGCACCAAAACTTCAGAAGATACCGGCCCCAAAGTATCAATTGGCATGCTATCCTGTTCATCTGCAATAATCTCAAGAATTATCTCTTCAGGAATCTTTCCAAACTTCTCATAATAATTAAGAATACGAGTAAATTTTTTATCAAAAAAAACAATATCATCTTCTTCTCCTATAACTTTTAGCAAATCTCCTCTTAAAACAATTTTCAGCTTTGGAAATATTCTGCATATCAATTGAAGTTTTTCTTCCTTCATTCCGAAAATATCTGAAGGATGAATACCTTCAAGTTGAAATGTTTTTTCTCCCGAAAAATCCTGATTATTATTGTCTGATGCCATTAATATACTTTAGTTTTACGATTTTTGAACCAGTGCAAAAATAGATATTTTTTCTGAACTTTATTAAATCTATTGTTGTATCATTAACTTTGCAGCATTAAAGAAAAAAATATGGCAATAATTACATTAACAAGTGACTGGGGAACAAGAACACACTTTGCAAGTTCTGTTAAAGGAGCTATTCTGAAGCACATACCTAATGCACAAATAGTTGACATTACGCATAATATTAGTCCATACAATATTATGGAAGCTAATTTTGTGCTTAAAAATTCCGCTTCAAATTTTCCTGAAGGAACAATTCATCTAATTGGTGTAAACACTGAAGCAAGCCTGGAATATCCTCATGTAGCTATTTTACACAAAGGACACTATTTTATTGGAGCAGACAATGGGATATTTTCTCTTTTGTTTGACAATATGAATGATGTAGAAGCCGTTGAAATAGAGATTTTACAAGAATCTGAATATTTCACTTTCTCAACACGTGATGTTTTTGTTAGCGCTGCAAAAATGATTGTTGAAGGTAAAAAATTAATGGACATTGGAAATCCCAGAAAAGAGCTTACTCAAAAACTGGCTTTTAAACCGGGAACTTATCCCGATAAAATTGTTGGCAAGGTCATTTATATTGATGATTATGAAAATGTTTATATAAATATTGATGAAACTACATTTAAGACGACCGGAAAAGGAAGGCCGTTTACAATAAGTTTCCGCACATACGATTCTGAAATAAACAGATTGAGTAAGGCATACTCTGATGTTGTTCCCGGTGAAAAGCTTGCTTTGTTTGGAAGCACAGGATACCTTGAAATTGCAATCAATCAAGGAAAGGGCTCAAGCCTTTTAGGATTAACACTAAATGATTCTGTTACAATAGATTTTTTTAATAAATAAATTTTATATGCTAAATCTCTTTAGGAAAGAAATAAACAGTTTTTTCAATAGTTTGATTGCATATATAGCAATTTCAGTTTTTTTAATTATTACGAGCTTGTTTCTATGGGTTTTTCCGCTTAAC
>CAZRNU010000165.1:0-6148 GCA_964601515.1 uncultured Bacteroidales bacterium
ATATTTTGGCAAAATAAAACACTGCTTTAGAAAACAAATATTCCTTACTTTTATCCCCTGAAAAGATTATTTAGTTTGATAATATGAAAGGGCAGCGAAAGGAGAAAGCCAGGATATCTCAACCTAAGAAGAATGAGGCTTCTGTGTTCTCAAATCTGAACTTCTCGTCAGGCAATGCCTCCTCTGATTACAATGGCAACGAACCCAAAAGCTGCAACCAAGACGATCAAGCTTCGGTTTCTATCAATGCAGGAAATACATGGTTCTGTCTAATCGTGCTAATTATTATATTCAACTCTTGTAGTAATTCACATCAAAGCAAAAATGACAAGGAAAATTTTTCTGAATTGTTTACTTGTCAGTCTATAGCCAATGATATCGAATTATTTATCCGTATGAATGATAGTGTCGATTACTTAAATAAAAAACAAGGGAAATTGGCCTATAAGGAAGATATATATATCTGTAGTTTCTTTCTATGTGAAAATAAATACGTATTCACAATTAGCCAATTAGGTTTTTTGAACATGAGATGGATAAAAGATGGTGGGTATCAAGGATATTTAAAATTTAGGGGAAAGTTCCTCTTTTTTTCAATCCATGATAATGCACCGATCTGTATAGATACGAGCTTATTACAAAAAGGAATTCCTCCGGGTTTGCCAGATGAGAATAGCAAAATAGCACTACAGACAAATTACGGAGGAAATTACAGAACTCTTGCTTATGAGATAAATCCAAATCAAGGAGTCTCTCTAATTGTGCAGAATCCGATAGATTACATTAAGAATCTTAAGAATGACACAATAGTGTTCCCTTGTTTGTAAATTTATGGAGGATGTGCAATTTGCGAACCAAGGCTAAGCGGAATTTAGCTGCCACACCACCAATGGAGTGGGGGTGGGCTGCCGATGTGCCTGCGCCTGTGTTTCGATGGCTCATCCGCTGATACGGCTTAGGAAATATAGCCTCCGGGATGCAATTCTAGTTGCTGTTGCAGCTCCGGAATCATGATTTTTCAATTAGTGAAAAGTTTGCTTATATTTGTTGATGCAAAATCTTTTAATGGATGAACTGCGCGATGTCCTTTCAGGAAAGAGCAAAATTAGGTTTGGAACAACTACCCAAACAATTGCCGGTTACCTTGGAAATGGCGTGCAAACAGGGTAAAATATTACAATTATGTGCAAAAAATGAATGCTGAGAATGCTCGAAATGTAATTGAAACTGCTGATGATATTTTGAAAGGTCAAAGTGGAGGTTCTAATGATGATTAAAATGAGTATACTAAAAATAATCTTGGCAATTGCCTTAATGTTGTCCTTTTCTGAGTGCACAAGTGCTCAAAGGACAGATTTTAATAATCCTAAATGCAATAACAAACCTTCAGATTTTCCTGCGAAGTGCGTAAAATCTTCGTTTACAGATTATTTTACTGCTATCAAGGGTCTTGAATGTTATTTCGATTTTGATGAAGGCTTACAATGTGCTCAAAAATTAAACATGCCTTGTTTGGTTTATTTATGCGGACACGGCAGTATTCAATCCAGAGAGATGGAATATGAATTGCTTACAAATAATGAAACAATAAAGACGATAAGTGATAATTATATATTTATTATGCTTAATAAGGATGATAAAATGCTGTTAACTCCATTTTATCAAGTAGTGTCTACGTTAACGAAGGATACAATTAAAGTATTTGGTAAAAGAAATATTTATTATCAAAAGCGATTGTTTAATGAAGATACTCACCCTGCATTCTACATCATCGATCTTGACAAAAAACAGCTAACAAGTCCTGTTTATTATGGCACTTCTTTTAAAGAGTTTAGTCGTTTTTTAAATGATGGTATAACAGAATTTGAATCTAAAAACTCAAAACCTGACAAATTAAAAGGGAATGACTTTACTTTAAGGGTTCATCGAAACGAAGATGAAATAGATAAATACAAAATGAAGGGTGCTACTAGCTTTGAGGATTTTGTAAAGTTATTCAGAAGTATTGAATGGGAATTAGAGTTCTTAAAAGAGAATGAAACTGAAAGCTTTAATTTTTCCAGCATTGAGGTTATAAATGATAGAAATTCGCTCTACCTATTAATCTCTACAGTACCTTATGAAGAATCAAGTTTTCAGTATGTTGTTGGTATTGGCTACCATCTAACCAGGATTGAACAAGCTAGCAGGAGCATTAATTTATATGCTACAAGAACCACTAATCAGGAGGAGATAGTTAATTTGATAGAATTATTTTTTTGTGAGGATGTTGAAAATTTGATGAAGTCGTTGGAAAAGTATGATTTTCTTGCGACATTGGACGATATATATGATAATTTTTAACATATAATGAACGCTTTTTGTAACAACCCCGCTGAGCGGAATTTAGCTAACGCTGAGCTCCCCCGCTTTCGCTGCGCTACTGCGGGGCGCGCCTACGGTCGGTTGCAATTCCGCTTTTTACCAAATCAAACCTCCACTCCAAAACAACCAATTCCCCCGTCAAAGCACTAATACACTCTCAAACATCACCACCAGATCTGTTGGCAAAATAAAACACTGCTTTAGAAAACAAATATTCCTTACTTTTATCACCTGAAAAGCTAATTTAGTTTGATAATATGCCAGGCCAGCAGCAGGAGAAAGCCTTTATTTCGCAGTCAGGATTTTATAAGGAATCTTTGTGCTACAGTGTGCTCGGCAGCACCACCGCCATTACCGATGCCAACGGCTCACTTACCCAGCATGTGCTGTATTTTGCTTATGGAGAGCAATTTGTTGATGAACACCGCAACAGCACCAACAGCCCCTACCTGTTTAACGGCAAAGAGTATGACGAGGAAACCGGCCGCTATTATTACGGCGCACGCTATTACGACCCAAGGATAAGTTTGTGGATTGGTGTGGATCCGCACGCAGAACGTTATCCAAGTTGGACACCTTATAATTATGTGTACAATAATCCAATCAATGGAATTGATCCTGATGGTAGAGATGGAATACTCATTGTTTTCCCTAATTATAAAGTAGATACTGAAACAAGGTTAGGTAAACAGCCATTAGGACACGCAGGTGTATTATTGATAGATAACAAAACAGGCTATACAAAATATTACGAGTATGGACGTTATCAAACCGATGATGGAACAAAGGGCAAGGTTAGAACAATAGCAGTTCCAAATGTAGTAATAGGCGAAGATGGAAAACCTACACAAGAATCATTAAATAAAGTCTTAGGAAGAATATCTGAAAAAGCAGGGCAAGGTGGGGCTATTGAAGGAGCATATGTTGAAGGAGATTTTACGAAAATGAATGACTATGCTCAAGAGAAGTTAAAAGAAAGTAATCCTCAATATAAGGAGTATGATAAAGACAGAAAACCATACTCTTTGACAGGCAATAATTGTGGAACTTTTGGTTGTGATGTGCTAAAACAGGATTCAGATGCAAAGAAAAAAGCACCTTGGATATTTAACCCAACACCTAATAACATTGCTGAAGAATATCAAGATAACTTCCCTGCAGTAAATTATAACCCAAAGACAAAAACTACAACAAGTGAAATTTATAAAAAGAAAGAAGAATGAAGAAACTGACTTTTATATTAATCGCTTGCATTGTATTAGGCTTTATTTTTTGGAAGTGGTTTTTTAATCAACCTTGTCCGCCACCAGAAAAGCCAAGAACAGTACCCGTTGAAGCAGTTTGGAGTGGTGGTTGTGATGGTGGTGATTGGATTGAATTAGTAGAGATAAAGGAAAATGCATATCGATTTAGAATTTATCAAGATTGGAATGGTGAATTGAAAATGGATGCTGATTTTTTCTTTAATGATGAAAAGACTAATTTGACATTGACTGATTGGCAAACCAAGATATGTTGCTATTCTCAATCAGTAGACTCAACGGTGACATTAAGTGTAATCGAAGAATCGAACAATCCAAAGAAACGATATAATCTGCAATCAATCTATCCAGCTTATGGTGGAAGTGATTGGGAGATAATCAAAGAAAAATATAATATCAAATAACAAAAAGCCTTGCAGCAATGCAGGGCTTTTTTGTTAGAGCATAGCCACATTTTTATTAAAGAAGTCTTTGAATTTCTTTTTAGTGAGCATAGTCTCAATCATACCAAATACAATGGTTTTATCTTTTTCGTCCAGTTCAGCAATTAAGCGTACTTGCTCATTTGCGGTTTTATCCTCAAGGGTAATTTCTTGGGGTACTTCATTACCCAAATGTACAATTTGGCCAATAGAAATGCCATAAAATTTAGCGAGTTTATCTAAAAGCTCTACGGATGCTTCCCGTTGTCCGTTCTCAATCTTGCTATAATGCGAAATGCCTAAATCCCCCCCGCTAAGCGGAATTTGCAATTCCGCTTTTTACCATATTCAAATTCGAACCCACTAAACGGAATTTGCAATTCCGCATTTTTTACCACATCAAATTCCCGCTTCAAAACAACCAATTGCCTCAGCAAAGCACAAATGCACGCTAAAACATCACCAACAGATATTTTGGCAAAATAAAACACTGCTTTAGAAAAGAAATATTCCTTACTTTTATAACCGGTAAATCGCATTTAGTTTGATAATATGCCAGGCCAGCAGCAGGAGAACGCCTTTAATTCATTATCAGGATTTTACAAGGAATCATTGTGCTCCAGTGTGCTCGGCAGCACCGGTATTGCCGATGCCACTCAGGCAGCAGTATATGAAAACGCCCAGAAAAAAGGCGAAACCCTGCAAAACAGTTTTACATTATACCCTTCAGGCATGGTGGTTGCTCGTCTCGATCCGGTAGAAAACCGGCTAACCTATACCAAACATTACTACTCCGGCACACAACGCCTGAGCAGTAAAATTGGCACTACCACGAACCTTGGCGAGTTTTTGAGTGAGTGGACCCTCACCTCAAATACCAACGAACTGCCGGTTAATCCGGTGGCTCTCAGCCAGCAGCAATTGCGTGTAGCCGAACTAGGGTTAAACAATGTTTTGAGCAAACTCCAGATTAATACCACAACCGAAGCGGGAGCAGAAGCCTCCCCCTCCATCCCCTCCTTCCTCCACGCCGGCAACGAACCCAATGCCTACTACTTCCATGCCGACCACCTCGGCAGCACCACCGCCATTACCGATGCCAACGGCTCTCTTACCCAGCATGTGCTGTATTTTGCTTATGGGGAAACTTTTATAGACGAACACCGCAACAGCACCAACAGCCCCTACCTGTTTAACGGCAAAGAACTTGACACCGAAACCGGCCGCTACTACTACGGCGCACGCTACTACGACCCAAGGGTAAGTTTGTGGATTGGGGTGGATCCGTTGGCGGAAGAAAGAAGTTGGATGTCACCGTATAATTATTGTAGTAATAATCCCATTTTGCGTATTGACCCTGATGGAGCTTTGGATGATGATTATTTTAATAAAATGGGTAAATATCTCGGGTCAGATGAAGCAAAGACAGATAATGTAAAAATAATTGATCAAAAAGATTGGGATGCAAACAAAACATTAAATCCTGATGGAAGCGAATCGATTACTCATGTCAAAGGAAGTGCCATCTCTACTAATCATTCAGAATCTAATTTAACAGAAGAAGCTACTCTAAACGTTTATGATCATTATAATTCAACTGATTTAGATTTAAAAGCAAAACAAGATGAAACCGGAATGGGAGGGCTAACTTTTCGTGCTTCAAGAAAAAGTGGAAAAACTTCTGAATGGATAGATGTGAAAATTGAAGGTAATAAAAAGACAAAGGTTGCTGACCATGCAAATGAGATAATAAATATGTTTATACATGAGAAACTGCATTATAGTGACTATAAGACAATAGGGTTTGAGGGTTTATTAAAAATGGATGTAAACAGGAGGGAGCAAAGAGCAATAACTGAACAAATGAAGGATGAAAGTTTTAAAGGAACAAGACCTTTTTTTCAAAAAGCAGTAATAGATTATGGACGAAAACATGGCATGATATCTCCAATTAAACCTAAGCCAGCAGTACTAATTTCATTAAGTCAGTAGGATGAAATATTTATTTTTATTAATGACTGTTTGTATGATGTTTCGAACAGCAAATGCCCAAATGGTATTTCAAATCGAGGAAATAAGTTTATCATATTATGATAATGC
>CAZRNU010000166.1:0-6104 GCA_964601515.1 uncultured Bacteroidales bacterium
TTTTTAGCCGATTTCTTTTTTGTAAGAATAGAATAAATCATTATACCATAACCGGAAAGAACCAGTATTGGAGCAAGAGTAATGCGTCTGTGACTAAATAAATCATAGCTAAATTCATTTGGATCGTCAGATCCACCGCCAATCATAAGTAAATATCCTAAAACACCCACAAGTATTCCGGCTATAAGAATGTAATATTTCCTTTTGTCAAATAATATTTCTCTTTCTTCAGAGTTAGATTGCGTTTTCATGTTGAATGTATTAAAATATGAACTTAGGGAAATGAATAAACTAGTATAAATACAAATTATCGGATTTAATATTAAGGTATTTTCTTACTGCAAAAAACGTTGATATCCAGCTAATTATTATTCCAAGAAAAATTACAAAAACAAACAATGACATAAGCATATTAATATCCTGAAATTCAATAAGTTCGGGAATCTGTTTTTGAGCACCATAAAGAGTTGCAATTAGCAGTGCAATAGAAACAAAAGAGCCAATAAGGCCTTGGGTAATGCTTTTAATAACAAAAGGTTTTCTAATGAATCCCTGTGTTGCGCCAACAAGCTGCATACTTTTAATTAAAAACCTTTTAGAAAAAACACTAAGCCTTATTGTATTATTTATAAGAGCAAAAGCTATAACAAGCAGAAGTCCGCTAAATATTAAAAGTACAGCACCAATTTTTGTCACATTATCATTAACCATTTCAACAAGCGATCTTTGATAATACACCTCTTTAACAATCCTTTCTTTTTCTATCAATTCAGAAAACCTGCTAAGGCTGTCGGGGTGGGTAAAAGCAGCGTTGAAACGGACTTCAATACTTGGGAATAATGGGTTATAACCCAAAAATGCAACAAAATCCTCTCCAAGATCTCTGGTTAGGTCACTTGCAGCTTTTTCTTTAGAAATAAACTCAGTTGATTTAATTCCGGACATTCCATCTATATATTTTTGTAATATAGAAATTTCTGCCGGTTTTGCATTATCGTGCATAATAACAGAGAAGCCAATATTTTCTTTTACGTGGTCTGAAAGTTTTCTGGCATGTAGAATAGTTAGCCCCAGCAAGCCTAAAACATATAGCACAAGCGTAACACTTACAACTGCTGAGACAATTGATGTTTTAAGCCTTCTACCAACTATTATGTCTTCTTTTTTGGCCATTATACCTCTTTTTCAACTGCAATCTGATTATGAAATAATTTCTTCTGAAATATTAGAATTGTTAAAACTCCAATTGTTATAGATGCATCGGCAATATTAAATACAGGTCTGAAGAAAATAAATTCATCGCCACCCCAAAAAGGGAACCATGAAGGGAATGTTCCTTTTAGAACAGGAAAGTAGAACATATCCACAACTTTACCGTGCAAGAACCCTGCATAACCACCTCCATCTGCAAACATGCCAGCAGTTTCATTCCAATGGCTTTCTGAAAATATCAAACCATAAAATGCGCTATCGAAAATATTTCCGGCAGCACCTGCAAGAATTAATGAAACACTAATAATTAATCCAACAGATGCATTTTTATTTATAAGAGAGTAAATATACCAGCCAATAAATCCACACGCAATAATTCTAAAAACACTAAGCATCAGTTTGCCGTATTGCCCGGGCAGGGACATGCCAAAAGCCATGCCTTCATTTTCAGTAAAGTGCAATATAAACCAATCTCCAAATACGTGAATACTTTGACCGAGGGTCATATTGGTTTTGACCGTAATTTTAATTATCTGATCAATTAGTAGAACCAGAATTACAACTAACCAGGGAATATATTTTTTTTTCAAAGCCTTAAATCAAGATTATTTGTTTTGATTAAGTTTTGCTTCAATACTAAGTGTAGCGTGGGGAACACTTCTAAGCCTTTCTTTAGAGATTAGTTTTCCCGTAACGCGGCACACACCGTAGGTTTTATTTTCTATACGGATAAGGGCATTTTCAAGGTCGCGAATAAACTTTTGCTGCCTGGCGGCCAATTGTCCGTTTTCTTCTTTTGATAATACCTGAGAACCTTCTTCCAAAATTTTGAAAGAAGGAGAAGTGTCATTAGTATCATTTTCATTTTGGGTTGTAAATGCTTCTGTAAGCATTTTTAGTCCCGCGCGTGCTTCCTCCAGCTTGCTTAAGATGATTTCCTTGAACTCCAGAAGTTCTTCATCTGAATATCTGGTCTTTTCTCTTTTTGTTTCCATAATACCGGGCTTTATTTATTTAATACCATTGGCCTTATTAATCAATACATAAGTTTTAATATCATCAACTATTTCAACCATAACTTTGTCCGAATTTTGAATACTTTCGGCATAGTTAAGATTTACTGCCAGTGTTTCCGAACAAATATAGTCATTATTGTTTAATATTGCATCAGAAATCTGATTATGTTTTTCCACAGATAGCTCTATTTTGTCAGTAACTTCAAGGCCTTTATCCTTTCTAAGGTTTTGAATTCTGTTAATTAACTCTCTTGCGATACCCTCTTGCCTTAGGTGTTCAGTAATAGTAACATCCAATGCAACGGTTAATCCGCCATCGCTGATAACAAGCCACCCGGGAATATCTTCTGAAAGAATTTCTACGTCTGATATAAGGATTTCAATATTCTGACCATCTACCAATAACTCTTTCTTTTCATTCTTTTCAAAGAAGTTAATGTCGTCTTGAGAGAATTTTTCAATTTCTCCGGCAATTTGCTTCATTAACTTGCCAAATTTAGGCCCAAGGGTTTTGAAGTTTGGTTTAATTCTTTTTACAAGAACTCCGGCTGTATCATCCAGATATTCAAGTTCTTTTACGTTTACTTCCGACAATATTAATTGTTCAACACCTTGAAGTTGTTTACGGAATTTCTCATCAAGCACTGGCACCATAATCTTTTGAAGAGGTTGTCTTACTCTGATGTTAACTTTTTTTCTTAAAGCAAGCACCATTGAGGAAATTTTCTGAGCCAGCTGCATTCTTTGTTCAAGGTCAGAGTTGATAAGGCTTTTATCTGATTTTGGGAAATCAGTAAGATGAATTGAATCTGCACTTTGTCTTCCGGTTACATTGTTCAGGTCGAGGTATAATTTTTCGCTGAAGAATGGTGCAATTGGAGCGCTTAGCATTGCAATAACTTCCAGGCAGCGATACAGTGTCTGATAAGCAGAAATCTTATCTTCAGTATATTCACCTTTCCAGAAACGACGGCGACATAAGCGCACGTACCAGTTGCTTAGATGCTCGTCTACAAATTGCTGAATAAGCCTACCTGCGCGAGTTGGTTCAAAATCATCATAACACTCATCAACTGTATCAATTAGAGTATTTAGCTCTGATATAATCCATCTGTCAATTTCAGGTCTTTTTTCTACAGGAATTTCAGCTTCTTTATAGCAGAAACCATCAATATTTGCATATAAAGCAAAGAAAGCGTAAGTATTATAAAGAGTGCCAAAGAACTTTCTTTGAACTTCAGCAACACCCTCAATATCAAATTTAAGATTATCCCAAGGTTGAGCATTGGTAATCATATACCAACGTGTTGCATCGGGGCCGTATTTTTCAATAGTTTCGAAAGGATCAACAGCATTTCCAAGTCTTTTTGACATTTTATTTCCTTTCTTATCAAGCACCAATCCGTTAGATACAACAGTTTTAAAGGCAACAGAATCGAAAAGCATCACTGCAATGGCATGAAGAGTAAAGAACCAACCTCTGGTTTGATCTACGCCTTCTGCAATAAAATCGGCCGGGAAATTATTCTCGAAAACTTCCTTGTTTTCGAAAGGATAATGAAACTGGGCATATGGCATAGCTCCTGAGTCGAACCAAACATCAATAAGATCTTGTTCTCTAAACATTTTCTTACCTGAATGGGAAACCAAAACTACTTCATCAACAAATGGCTTATGAATGTCAAATACGTTATAGTTTTTATCTGACATATCGCTTGGGTTAAAATCCTTGAGAGGATTTTCCTTCATAAAGCCGGCATTAACAGACTTCTCAATTTCATCCTTTAGCTGAGCGAGAGAGCCAATGCATTTTTGTTCTTCTTTATCTTCGCTAACCCAAATTGGTAAAGGAACTCCCCAAAAACGAGAACGACTTAGATTCCAATCCTGAAGGTTTTCAAGCCAATTCCCAAATCTTCCTGTACCTGTGCTTTCAGGTTTCCAGTTGATAGTTTGGTTTAGTTCTATCATTCTTTCTCTAAGCGCTGTTGTACGAATAAACCACGAATCAAGCGGATAATAAAGGATAGGTTTGTCTGTTCTCCAGCAATGAGGGTAAGAGTGTTCGTATTTTTCAGCTTTAAAAGCTCTGTTTTCAGTTTTTAATTTAATTATGATATCAACATCAACAGGTTTAGTTGTTTTTGGATCATAATCTATTTCATACTCAGGTTTAACAAATCTTCCGGCAAACTCACCCATTTCATCAACAAATTTTCCTTGTCTGTCAACCATTGTGAGAGCTCCAAGATTGTACTGTTTCCCAACTTTAAAGTCGTCGGCTCCAAAACTTGGAGCTATGTGTACAATTCCGGTACCGTCTTCAGTAGTCACAAAATCACCAAGAACAACTCTGAAAGGATCACCCTCTTCAGGTTGGGCATATGGTAATAATTGCTCGAAGCGAATATTTTCAAATTTTTCGCCTTTGTAAACATCGATAACTTCATAAGGGATATTCTTATCTCCAGGATGAAAATCGTCGAAAGGTAGCCCTTGACTTTCAGGATTGAAGAATTTCGGCATAAGATCTTTTGCAAGAATTACGACAATCTTCTCGAAAGTATAAGGGTTAAAAGTTTTTACTTTGGCATATTCAATATTTTTACCAACTGCCAATCCTGTATTACTTGGAAGTGTCCAAGGTGTAGTTGTCCATGCAAGAAAGAAAAGATCCTCCTGAATGTTTTTAAATAAAAATTCCGACTGTTGATTTCTGACAACTTTAAACTGGGCTGTTAGTGAATTATCTTTAACATCGCGATAGCATCCGGGTTGATTAAGTTCGTGAGTACTTAAACCTGTACCAGCTGCAGGAGAATAAGGTTGAATAGAATAGCCCTTATATAGCAAGCCCTTTTCGTAAAGTTTAGAAAGCAGATTCCAAACAGATTCAATATATTTATTTTCAAATGTGATATAAGGATCACTAAGGTCTACCCAATAACCCATTTTTCTGGTAAGGTTGTCCCATTTATCCTTAAATTTCATTACATCTTTACGGCATTCTTTATTGTAATCAGCAATAGATATTTTTTTGCCAATATCTTCTTTAGTTATGCCAAGCATTTTCTCTACGCCCATTTCAACAGGCAGCCCGTGAGTATCCCAACCGGCTTTACGATCAACTTTAAAGCCTTTTTGAGTACGATAACGGCAGAAAATATCTTTAATAGCTCTAGCCATTACGTGATGAATTCCGGGCATTCCGTTAGCTGACGGTGGTCCTTCATAAAAAACCCAAGGTTTATGGTTTTGGCGCATTTCAATACTTTTTTCAAAAGTTTTATGTTTTTCCCAATATACCTGCACATCCTTGCCTATTTGCGAAAGATCTAGCTTTTTGTATTCATTATATTTTTGCTGCATAACTGAAACCAACTTGTTTTTTATTGAAAACTCTGAATTTCAGAATTTTCTAAACGTATTACATTTTAAACGAAGGCGCAAAATTAAAAAAAAATTGCTAATAATAGTTGAATTTATAAATAACATTCGCGGCAATAATTCCTTTGTTAGCCAAATGAATTATTGCCGCGATTAAAAAGTCTTCTATTAAAGATTTGAAGAAAGAGTTTTTAATAGATTATTTTTTCCCTGACCCCTTGTTTATTAGTTCAGGATAGTTTGTTTCAGAATATTTAAAAGAAGAATTAATTTCCGAAGACCCATCAGAATCATAACATATTCTTCCATCGCCATTATTTATCCAGTATCCGCCCGGATTTCCATAATTATCAAGCATAAAAATTGCATAGTGCAAATTTTCTACTCCTGATAGAACTTTTTTCCCGGATAAAACCACAACAAGCTTAGCGCTGGAATCGTAAGCAGTTGATATTAATTCGGCAAAAACTGTAAACTGGTTATTATCTC
>CAZRNU010000167.1:0-6094 GCA_964601515.1 uncultured Bacteroidales bacterium
CCACTTCTCTGGCATCATCCAGCATAGTTATTTTGTTTTTTGCTTTAAAGAAATGTTTGTTGCCGATATTTATATAAACAAAAGTATTGTTGTCATTGATAATAGTGCTGTCTATTACAGCCTTCAAATATCCTTTTTCAACAAAATATTGATGAAGCAAGAATAAATAGTTTGAATATTCATTAATAATTTGAGATTCATTAAGATTTTTATTTAGAAGAAATACTTCGGCTTCTGAGATTTCATTATTATTCGTCAGAATTATTTGATAGTTAACCTGACAAACACAAATATTTGTAATTATGAAAACTAAGGAGTATCCAAATAATAATATTTTCAGGAAATAGCCCATTTTATTTCTTCTTTTCCCTGTTGTTTTAAAAGTTCATTGGTTTTTGAAAAATGTTTGCATCCAAAAAATCCTCTAGAAGCTGATAGGGGTGATGGGTGCACCGATTTCAGAATATGATGCTTAGTTTGATCAATTAGTTCAGCTTTAGCATGGGCATAGTTTCCCCAAAGTAGAAAAACCAGTCCCTCCTTATTTTCTGAAAGCTTGGTTATAACCTTGTTTGTAAAAATTTCCCAACCTTTTTTTTGGTGTGAACCGGCATAATTAGCTCTAACAGTCAATGTTGCATTAAGCAATAAAACCCCTTGATTTGCCCAACTTTCAAGATTTCCATGTTTTGGTGGAATAATTCCGAGATCGTTTTTAATCTCCTTGAAAATATTTTGTAGAGAAGGAGGCTTTGGAATTCCATGATTAACAGAAAAACATAATCCATGAGCTTGGCCGGGACCATGATAAGGATCCTGACCTAATATTACTACTTTCACTTTATCGAAAGGGGTATGATTAAAGGCATTAAAAATCAAGGATCCCGGTGGATATATTGTATGTATCTTCTTTTCTTCTAAAAGAAATAATTTTAGTTTTTTAAAGTAGTCGGATGCAAATTCTTCTTCAAGGATTTTTTTCCAGCTTTCTTCGATTACGGCACTGACCTTAATTTCTTCCATAATAACATCTAAAAATCAAACTTCCAATTGTTTTGCAAATTTAGCAAGATCAATCCCATCAAAACTACCTGAGCTCATAAATAGCAGACAAGTATTTTTAAGGTTTAGTTGTTTAATTTTATTAAACAACAATTCAGAATTAGTAAAAACTTCCAAATCTTTTTTATTAAATGATTCATAAATATAAGCAGGATCAACAGCAGGAAGTTTCTTTATTTCAAGAGTGTGAGGATTATAATAAACATATGCATAATCTGCTTTTTCAAGAGCTCCGTTATAATGCTTAAGAAATTCTTTATTTAAACTGCTATAAGTATGAAGTTCCATACAGGCAATAATTTTCTTTTTAGGGAATTGCTCTTTTACTGCTTCTGTAGTTGCTTTAATTTTTGACGGAGCATGGGCAAAGTCTTTAAAAGCTATTGTAGAGCCAACATTGTAAATCATTTCAAGCCTTTTACTCGCTCCCTTATACGACTGAATAGCTTTATAAAAATCTTCATCATTAATGCCAAGCTGATTACAAACTAGTCGAGCACCATTCATATTCAGCAAGTTATGTTTGCCAAACACAGATAATTCATATTTGTTTTTACCATTTACTAAAACAGTTTTGTCATTCTCTATTGAAAAATCAGGCAATCCATAAGGTAAAAGTTCAATATTTGTATTAACAAATTCGTTGCAAAGTTTATTTACTTCATTATCATCTGAACAATAAATTAACTTTCCATTATCAGGTTCAATCAGATTAATAAACTTTCTAAACTGATCAACATAAATATCGAAAGTTGGAAATACATTGATATGATCCCAGGCAATTCCACTAATTAGTGCAATGTTAGGTTTATATAAATGAAATTTAGGTCTTTTGTCGATTAGTGAACTTAGATATTCATCGCCTTCAAGAATCATAAAAGGAGCATCGTATGAAAGTTTTACCATCACATCAAAACCGTCAAGTTGAGCACCAACCATAAAATCTGTATCCAAATCATAATAATTCAGTACATGCAAAATCATTGCTGTTATTGTAGTTTTGCCGTGGCTACCTCCAATAACGACTCTTGTTTTAGCCTGACTTTGTTCGTATAAATATTCGGGGTAAGAAAATATTTGTAATCCTAATTCCTTGGCTCTAAGCAACTCCGGATTATCTTCTTTGGCATGCATTCCCAAAATCACTGCATCAATGCCTTTATGAATACGAGATGCGTCCCATCCAATAGTTTTGGGCAAAAGATTATACTTGTTTAGGCGAGTTTTAGATGGTTCGAAAATTTCATCGTCGGAGCCCGTAATTCTGTATCCTTTTAAATGTAAAGCAATTGCCAAGTTGTGCATTGCGCTTCCACCGATTGCAATAAAATGTAAGTGCATTTTTATAAATTTTAATGTGGGATAAAATTAATTGTTTTCCCAAAATATTGGCTTAAACAATATCAAAATCCGTAATTTTGCATACATATTTTTAATTATTAATGGAAAAACCTTTGAAAAATATAGAGCATCCCGGCGTTATTGAAGAGATAAATGATAATAATCTTTTAGTAAGAATTCAGCCCCAATCAGCTTGTGCATCATGTCATTCCAAAAGCTATTGCGGGGTTGCAGATAACAATGATAAAATTGTTGAGATTACTGTAACAGATAACAAAACCTATAATAAGGGAGATGAGGTTACTATAATGTTAGAACAGAATTTAGGTTTCAAGGCTTTATTTGTTGGATATTTAATACCATTTCTAATATTAGTGGTATCATTAATTATTCTTATAGAAATTACAAAAAATGAGGGTTTATCGGCCCTTATTGCATTCACACTTATGTTGCCGTATTATTTCATACTATATAGATTGAAAAATAAACTAAAAAAAACATTTACATTCAGGCTAAAACGCTAATAAAAAAGGGCACTTCTTATGGTGCCCTTTTTTATTAGCGTTTGTTAATTGAAAAAATTAGCTGATAATTGTAACCCAATTGTGAGCATCAGGTTCATCTCCATATTGAATTGCCTGCAATTTTTCGTATAGTTTAGTTGAAATTTTACCTGCTTTACCGTCTTTGCAAAACTGATAAACCTTACCATTTTCCCTGTCAACAAGTTTTCCGATAGGAGAGATGATAGCGGCAGTACCGCATGCACCAACCTCTTCAAAGCCATCAAGTTCTTCAACTGCAACTTTTCTTCTTTCAACTTTCAACCCTAAATCTTCAGCAAGTTGCATTAAACTCATGTTTGTTATTGAAGGTAGAATAGACGAACTTTTTGGAGTAATGTATGTATTATCTTTTATTGCGAAGAAATTTGCAGGTCCTGCTTCATCTATGTATTTTTTCTCTTTTGCTTCTAAGAATAAAACTGATGAAAAACCTTCTTTTTTTGCTCTTTCTCCGGCAAAAAGACTACCTGCATAGTTTCCGCCAACTTTAATATGTCCTGTTCCAAGAGGTGCAGCACGATCGAAATCTCTAACTATTTGTAGAGTAACAGGATTGAATCCCTCTTTGAAGTATGGACCTACCGGCCCAACAAAAACCATAAACATATATTCATCTGCAGGTTTAACTCCTACCTGAGGGCCTGAACCAAAAAGCAGAGGTCTGATATATAGAGAAGCTCCGTGCCCGTATGGTGGCACAAATTTTTCATTCAGCTTTACTGCTTTAACAATCATTTCAAAGAATAAATCATCAGGTACTTCTGCCATTAAAATACCTTCAGCAGATTTACGCATTCTTTTTGCATTTTCCTGCCAGCGGAATAATCTAATTTTTCCATCTTTACCTCTATAAGCTTTCATACCTTCAAATGCTTCCTGTCCGTAATGAAGACAAGTTGCGGCAATATGAATACTTACAAACTCAGAGGATGAAGTTTCAACTTCTCCCCATTTTCCGTTGCGATAATAGCAGCGAACATTATAGTCAGTTTTAAAATAACCAAATGGGAGTGTACCCCAGTTAATGTCTTGCATGATATAATGAATTTTATCTGTTTATGAATAATTTGCTTGGCAGCTAAATTATAATATTAAATTGAAATCAGTATTTTTTTTTGCATTATTTTTGAATGATTTAGGCAAATATGGATTTAAGACAAAATATTGAAAATTAAATCAAATTAATCCAATACCAAAGTTGTAATTTGGTCCATAAGCCTATTCATTTTTGTGCGAATTTCGGCCTGAGAGCCGTCATAATTATTTACAATAAAAGCAAATGCTATTAGTTTTCCATTTCTAGTTTTAGTATATCCGGCAAATGCTCTCACATTTGATAAAAAACCACTTTTTGCGGTTAAAACATTTTCTGAAGCAGTTCCGGAAAATCCATTTCTTAGTGAACCGGATTTTCCGGCAATAGGAAGCCCTTTTTGAAAATGGGCGAAAATTTTGTCATTAGCCGTAATTGCCAAACAATTGGCTAAGAATTGAGGAGTAATGCAGTTTGATGGCGATAACCCACTTCCGTCAAAAACTTTTACTCCATTTGTATTAACGCCTTTCTCTTTCCAAAAATCAAGCATTATCTTTATTCCTTCTTTTGTTGTACCAATATTTCCTTTAGAGGCCGAGATAGTTTTAATAAGGCTTTCTGCATATGAGTTGACGCTTACTAAATTTGTTCGATAGACTATTTCGGTTAATTCAGGTGAAACCCATTCAGTAATGAAATGTAATTCTGATTGATTAATGTTTGATTTTTGTGAATCATAAATAATATCAATACTTCCATTTGTTTGAATTCCTTTAGAATTTAGAAAATTATTGAAAGTAGCTGCAAAGAAGTATGGTGGGTCAGGAATTGAACCTCTAATTTCATACTCATTTGCTCCTAAAGGAATTGTCCCGGTTGAAAATCTTTCATTTGAATATGGAATCCCGTATAAATACACGTTGTCTCCTGTGCCTGAAGCTGCTGTTAAAACGCTATTATGAAGTATTAGCCCGGGAACAAAAGGATTTACTCTTAGAATAGTTGTTTCTCCTCCTATAGTATTAGATGCTTTATAGAACACAGAATATTCGTTCTCATTAAAAGATAGTCCACTTGTTCCTGCCCCGAAATAATTACCCAAGTCTTCCCAAAGCCATTTAGGTGAAACCATAATTGAATCGAAGACACTTGCATCTACAATAATATTTCCGTTTATGCCCTTAATTCCGACTAAATTAATTGCGTTATAAAAATGATCTATAACTAACTCTGTTTTCAGGCTATCGCTCATTCTTCCGGCTCCAAGACTCGGATCGCCGGAACCTATGAAAACCAAATCACCGTTCAAAATACCGACATTATTAATACTCCCTGTATAATTCAAAGATGTTTTATATTTATAATCATTGCCAAGCAACATTAAAGCAGTAGAAGTTGTGAGTGCCTTTAATGTTGAAGCAGGAGTTAATGATAAGTGGCTATTATAAGAATAAATTTCTTTTTCAGATTCAATTGAAAAAATTGACAAACCCCAACTTGAGTGAATTACCCCGGGGTCTTCAGCAAACTTTTTTACTTCGTTATCAAATGCATTATTAAATTTTGGCTTATTCCATGATGAGAAAAGTATTATTAAGCCAAATGCAATCAAGAAACCGGAAATTCTCATAGTATTTACCTTAATTATTTTCCAAAAACTGAAATATTAAAGTATTTGCGTGGGTCTTCTTTTATGTCTTCAATTAGTTTCTCCAGTTGTTTTGAAGAACCTTCAAGATTTTTATATAACGATTCGTCATGAATAAGAAGTCCGACTGAACCTTCACCTTTGTTTATTTTAGCCATTATTGCTTCAAACTCTTCAAGTGCTAAGTTTGCATTGTTTATTGTCTGTTTGATATTTGCAGAAGCAAGGGAATCACTTACAGCTTCAAAGTTTTGGATTATTGCTGTAATAGACTTGTTGTTTTTTTCAATATTTGTGGTAATAGACTCAGCATTAGATATTATTGTAGCAATGCGTTTTGCCTGAGAATAAAAAGTTGTGTCGAGAGTATGTGTAGTTCTCTCAAAATTTGTGATTATAAAAAACAAAAACAAAGAACAACGAACACCCACTAAAAAAACT
>CAZRNU010000168.1:0-6052 GCA_964601515.1 uncultured Bacteroidales bacterium
CAACACCGACCTTAAGAGGCAGTAGTTCGTCTCAAACAGCATTACTTTGGAATGGATTTAATATCCAAAGTCCGATGAATGGACAAAATGACTTATCACTATTTCCTGTGTTTTTTGCTGACAAAGTTGACATTCAACACGGAGGAACCGGGTCAGTATGGGGAAGCGGTGCTATAGGCGGAGCAATAAATATAAATAACAGCACTGATTTTGATGGAAAAGTTTTTATAGAAAGTGAAGTAGCAGTGTCATCAATAGAAAATTACAGTCAATTCATAAGCGTTAGATTAAGTGGCAATAATATTTCTGCCAACGTAAGAGCCTTTAATAACAACGCCAATAATAAGTACAAATATTACAATTCTTTTAGTAATGACAGCATCATTTACAAACAGCAATTATCCGGAATCAAACAAAAAGGCATATTAAATGAGTTCTATTTTTTGGGGAATAAAAGTTCTTACTCAGTAATTAGATTATGGTATCAGGATAATGAAAGGAGCATTCCTCCTACTTTGATGCAAAACCACTCAGGGGCTTTTCAAAAAGATGAAACACTGCGAATTACAGCATTATGGCAAAGAACATTTAAAAAAACTATAATAAAATCGCAGGCGGCCTACTTTGATGAAACAATCTTATTTAAAGATTCTGCAGGCATTGAAAGTCTTAGTAAAGCTAAAACATACATTCAAGAGTTTGATTACAGGCTGTTTAATTTTAAAAATCATAACATAAATATTGGGATTAATAATAACTTGGTAAAAGCTACATCCGGCCATTATCATTCAGAATTAACATTGAATAGATTTGCTGTTTTTTCAGCCTGGAAATGGAATAACACACAAGAAACATTTACTCTTTACGCCAATGCAAGGAAAGAATGGCAGCAGAGTCATGATATTCCACTAGTACCTTCATTTGGATTGTTTTATAAGCTTAACAGCAATTTATACATAAAAGGTAACATTGGGAAAAGTTTTAGAATGCCAACAATAAATGATCTTTATTGGATCCCGGGAGGAAATCCCAACTTACTTCCTGAAAGTGGTTGGAATCAGGATATTTCTTTTTCATATGACAATTTTTTCAGAAACAAAAAATCAGAAAATGACTTGCAACTCAGTAGATTGAAATTTTCTATCACAGGCTTTCACAGAAAAATAAATAATTGGATAATTTGGCTTCCGAAATCAGGGATATGGACACCTCAAAATTTAATGGAAGTTAGAAGTAAAGGATTGGAATTTGAGAACCTTTTAGAAATTAAGTCTAATAATGCAATGTTATCCTTAAAAGTATTTTATGATTATATCTCATCAGAAAATGAAAAACAAAAAAGCCCAAACGACGCTTCTGTTAATAAGCAAATAATATACACACCTAAACACAACACAAGAGGCTTAATTTCAATATATTACAAAAATGTCGGTTTTTATTTCGAAAACAATTACGCAAGCAAAAGATTTACAAGCAGCGACAATCAAGAATGGCTAGACCCATATTTTGTAGTTAATGCAGGTATTAATTATTCAATAAAACGTAGTCATTTCATAATTACTTCAAAAATTGATGTAATAAATTTATTGAACGAAAACTTTATGATAGTGTCAGGAAACCCAATGCCTTTGAGGTATTACCAATTTGGCCTAAATATAAAATTCGAAAAACAAATACTTAATTAATCAAAAACTTCAAAAAATGAAAAGAAACATTTTTCAAAGAAATATTGCATTGGCAATAGCCTTACCATTATTTGCAATCAGCTTTCAATCGTGTGAAAAGGAAAAAGTTGAGCCAACTTATAATCTAAACCTTAGCATATCACCGGAGCTTTCAGGTACTGTAAGTGGGGCCGGCGAATATGAAGTTGCAGAAATAATAAACATTTCTGCTACACCTGAAGAAGGATATGAATTTGAAAACTGGACCGGAGATATTGAGCATATTGAAGACATTAACTCATCAAACACAAATGTTTTGATGCCGGCAAAAGAGGTAAATATTATAGCAAACTTTAGAATCATTGACACAGAAACTCCAAAAACAATCGCAAACTTTTCGGAAATTGAACTAGCAACTGAAAGCTATTGGAACGGGTCGGATGAAAGCGGAGGTTTTACAAGCGGAAATGTTTTTTTCCCAAATTATTTCACAGATTGGGGTGGAGGTATGACAAGTTGGTCAGGTTTCTCAGTGTCAAACATTACAGACAATACTACTCCGGGCTTTGAAAATGAATTTAGCTCTATAACAGGAAGTGGTTATAATAACAACTCAAATTATGCAGTAGCTTACATTTCAGACCCCAACACTTATGAGAATATTATGTTTATCGAACTTGTCGGACTTGCTGCAGGTAAGATGGTAGATGGTATATATATTACAAATAGCACTTGGGCTGCCTTGGCAATGCAAGATGGAGATGGATATGCTGACGCATTTGAACAAGGCGACTATTTTAAAGTAACTTTTACAGGTTTTAATAATGACACTGAAACATCTTCAGTAACATTTTTTCTTGCAGATTTTCGTTCAAATAATGCTGGTGAACATTATATTGTTAATACGTGGGAATGGGTAAACCTTAAAAGTTTAGGCAATATTACAAAAGTCAAAATCACACTCGAATCAACAGATATTGGGGAATATGGGATGAAAACCCCGGCGTATTTTTGCATTGGACAAGTTATTACCTTTGATGAATAAACCCTAATATTAATTGAAACTGATTTACTCACATACAATTCTATTGACTCTGTGCATTAGTGCTATTAGTATTACGCTATTTGCACAGGGTCCATTTTCTCCACCCGCCGGACAAGTAGGTTCAACAGCAATTCACAAAGACTCTCCGTTATTTAAAGGCTGGGCTGTTGGCTGTGAAGTTTCCAGAGGGTTTAAAGATATTTCAAACCCTCAACTGGGATATGTTACAATTGGAGACTGTAAAGATGTTGTCGGGAAAGCAGCAGAAAAAGGAGTATTAAGTATGGGCGACGGTGGATTTGCAATATTAAGATTTGACCCTCCTATTAAAAATGGACAGGGCTATGATTTTGCCGTATTTGAGAATTCATTTGATGACTATTTTCTTGAACTTGCTTTTGTGGAAGTTAGCTCAGATGGTGAGAATTTTTACAGATTTCCTTCTACATCCCTTACGCAAACTGAAAATCAAATAGGTCCTTTCGAAACTTTAGATGCAACAAATATTAATAATCTGGCAGGAAAATACAGAATTTTCTATGGAGTACCTTTTGATCTTGATGAATTAACAGGAATCCCCGATCTTAATACTGACAGTATTCACTATGTGAAAATTATAGACGTAATTGGTTCTATAAATCCCGATTATGCATCTTATGACTGCAACGGAAATATTATGAATGACCCATGGCCAACACCCTTCCCTTCCGGTGGATTTGATTTGGATGCAGTTGGTGTTATAAATAATACCACAAAAGATAATGAAAGTTTTGTTGTTTCTGTAAATCCTAATCCAGTTACAAATAACTCTAAAATAAGAGTATATGCTCCTTTTGAGGCCAATATAATTTTACAAATAATCAATTTATCAGGCAAAGTATTATGGTCTGAAAAGACTGAAGTATCATATATAGGAATGCATTTCTTTGATATAAACCAAAATAATGAACTAAAGCAAGGACTTTACTTTGTTAAAATATTTCACGAAAATGGTATTTCGACTTTTAAAATGATAGTTTTATAAAAACATGAAGACAAAACATTTTTTTACTTTTCTACTAATATTTTTTTCTTTTTCCTGCGAAAAAGATATTAATGACAATGATTTCCCAACTATAATTCCGGGAAATGGCATTTTCATTATTAATGAAGGAAATTATGGATGGGGAAATGCGAGTTTAGGTTATTATGATAAAATTGAAGGAAATTATTATCATAAAATTTTTGAAAAAGCAAATAGAAGATCTCTTGGTGATGTATTCCAATCAATAAGTTTAATTAATGACGAGCTGTTTTTAACAATTAATAATTCCGGAAAAATAGAAATCGTAGATCCAATAACAATTGAAAGCATTTCTTTAATTGATGGCCTTAACTCTCCAAGACGCATTACCAAAATTAGCACAAACAAAGCTCTAGTCACCGAATTATACGACAACAAAATAAGTGTTATTAACCTTGATGATTATACAATTACAGATAAAATATCAGTCACAGGATGGACAGAGGATATTATTGTTCAAAACAATTCTATTTTTGTTAGCAACACAGGAAAAGATTTGGTTTATGTAATTGACAAAGAAAATTTAATAATAATTGACAGTATAGCAACATACCCAATGCCCGGAAAAATGGCTATTGATAGATTTGGAAAACTATGGGTTGTTTGTAGCGGCATACCCGGTGAAAACAAAAGCGGAGCTTTACACTCAATAAATACTGAGAATTATAACATTTTGGAAACAATTGAGACAGCTGCGGTATCTTTTTCAAATTTTGCATTGAATTCAGCTGCAGATTGTATTTATCTTGTAAATAATGATATTTGGAAAATTAATGTTTCTAATCCTGAATTTCCTCAAATTCCATTTATATCAGCTGATGGGAAACAGTTTTATGGCATAGGAGTCGACTCAAATACCGATGACTTATATATTTCCGATGCCATTGACTATGTGCAGAGAGGTAAAATAATGATATATAATAAAGACGGGAAGTTTATATCATCATTTGATGCAGGAATAATCCCCGGAGGATTTTTCTTTTATTAAGGAAGTTTGTAATTGATATTTACTAATTTTGATTTGATAGAATGCAATTTACAAATGAGAATAATGAAATCACTTAACAAATACGGCTTAATATTAATCCTTACATTGATTACTAATGTGCTATCATCATGCGACAGCAGTGAAATTTGTCGTGAAAATACTGAAACTCCATTAAGAATAGGCTTTTACAACAAAGATGATTTTTCGGCAACTGCCGTTGTTGACAGCATAACAGTTTATGGATTAGGCAGAGAGGATTCAATAATTTATGATAATGCAAAAAACGTTACCAGAGTTGAATTACCACTTAGCAACTCAAAAGACACTACATCATTCGTATTGGTTTTCCCACAGAATCAAGATACTATAACAATAATATACAGCAGAAAAATAACCCTCTTGTCAGTGGGTTGCGGATTTACAACCTTTTACACTTTATCCGAAACACAATCTACAGAAAACGAAATATTTAATTCAGCCATTCAAAACTCAAATGTTATTAATGATCTAAATGAGCATATTAAAGTATATATCACTGTTATTACTCCTGATAAGTAATTTGATATTGGGAAATACTCCCGAGGAGATAAATTTATTCAGACCATCAGTCAGAATAGGTTTTGATGCTTCAGGGTTAGTGAAAAGATTATGGCAACCTGAAACAATGCAGTTAGAGTTTTCGGCAGATGCAGAGTTTAAACCCAATTGGTTTATTGCTGCAGAAGCCGGATATTTAGACATTAATATAATCCGGAGTAATTTTGACTATAATGCCAATGGTCTGTTTTTAAGATTGGGTGCCGACTATAATGTGCTTACCAAAAGACCTTCAGAAAGCAATGATGTAGTTCTTATATCCATGAGATATGGCTATTCAGGATTGTCTCATTCTGCATCAAGAGTAAACATCATCGACCCGTATTGGGGAGACTATACTACTGCAATTGACAGCGAAATAGTTAATTCTCATTGGGTTGAACTTGGATTTGCCCTCAAAACAGAATTGTTTAAAGGTTTATTTCTTGGATGGGCAATAAGGGGCAGATATTTATTGTACAGATCCAAAGATCCGCTCTTAGAACCGTATAATATTCCGGGTTTTGGAAATTTAAGAAAGAATAATACAGGATTTAGCCTTCATTATGGCTTGTTTTACAGAATACCGTTTTAACCATTATTTGCCGGTAGCTTTTATATACTCCATAAGAATTTCATTCATCTCAGAGAGTTTAGTTTCAGACTTTTTGAGTTTCTCATTAGCTTCGTTCAACTCGGCGTTTCTCTTTTCAATT
>CAZRNU010000169.1:0-6044 GCA_964601515.1 uncultured Bacteroidales bacterium
CATTGCATACATATAGCAATCTTGCAATGACATTGTTTTCGATTATACCGGAAAATCCACTTAACAGGTATAGTGATCTGCTTGTTGAATAACTGCCAATATTTTCTATAAAATTATTTTTTATTATGATGTTATTTGTTCCATACTCAATAGCTCTTATAGCGTCAGTATTAGTGTTGTTGTACGTATTTTGAATATAGTTGTTTTGAATAATCACATTGGCAATGTCTGCCCCTAATCTGATTGTATTTGAAGCACTTCCTGCAACCCAATTTCCCATAATAATAATGTTGGATGCATTAACAATAATGTTATGAATTTTACAACCTTTAATAATTGAACCATTGCTTTCACTATTGAATGTGAATGTTCCAATTGTTGCAGAATTCAAGTCAGCCTGAGTTTCCGGGTTTTCAGCAAGGAAAAAGCCGGGGCCAATAATTACCAACCTTTTAGTAAGGGTAATATTTCCGTGAGACCCTGAAGATGCTTCCAGATAAATTGTATCTCCGGGGTTTACCAATGGTGAAGAAATGGCATTTGCCAATGATGAAAAATCGGAGCTAACTCCTGCTCGATTATTAACTCTCCAAACTTTTGCCTGTGTATTTAATGCAAACAAAAGCATAATAGCGATTAAAGAGATAAATGCTGAAGAATGAATTTTGTTTTTCATGTTTGTTCGTTTTAATGATAAATAGTTTTATTTGTTTTTTGAATCTTTTAGCTTCCTAATGCGAATATTGAAATATGCAAATATTATTGTCATAAACGGACTAATAATGTTAAAAAAGCAATATGGTAAAAAAGTTAATGTAGGAACCCCTAAAACAGTTGCCTGCGTCGCTCCGCAAGTATTCCATGGTACAAGCACAGATGTTACTGTTCCGCTGTCTTCTAAAGTGCGACTTAGGTTTTCAGGAGCTAAGCCTCGGTCCTTATATGTTTCTGCAAACATTCTACCCGGAACAACAATACTTAAATACTGATCGCTAGCGGTGATATTGAAAAATACACATGTACCGGCGGTTGAAGCAATTAATGAGCCTGTATTATGTGCTAGTTTAATAACAGATTCAGTAATTCTGTGCAGTAATCCGCTACATTCCATTATACCTCCGAAAATCATAGCGCATATGATTAACCAAACGGTGTTTAACATTCCTCTCATTCCGCCTGTTGTAAGCAGGCTGTTAACCATTTCATTATCTGTAGTAACACTAATCTCAGTGTACATAGATTTCATAATTGCTATGTATGAAGCAACATGAAATTTATTTTCCATTTCACTAACTTCATATATTATGTGAGGTTGGAATATTAATGCAAACAGTGCACCCGCTAAAGTTCCAATTAACAAAGCAGGTAAAGCCGGTGTTTTTCGCACAATTAAGGTAATAACTAAAACTGGCACAGCAAATAGCCATGGAGTAATATTGAATGTTCCTTTAATTGCGCTTAAAACAGGTTCCACATCATTTATCACTCCATCTTGCGACCTCGTAAATCCCAATATCAAAAATATGATTAATGTTATACTGATTGATGGTATTGTTGTAAGAGCCATATATCTGATATGCGTAAAAATATCAGTGCCTGCCATTGCAGGTGCAAGATTGGTTGTGTCTGAAAGAGGCGACATCTTATCTCCAAAATAGGCTCCTGAAATAATAGCTCCACCAATTAATCCATCCGGCAATCCAAGTGTTCTTCCTATTCCCAATAATGCAACCCCAAGTGTAGCAACTGTTGACCAACTGCTTCCAGTGGCTAAGGATACAATTGCACTTACAACACAAGCTGCAACAAGAAATATTGTTGGATTTAATATTTGTAACCCATAGTAAATCATTGATGGAACAATTCCACTTAACAGCCAAGTACCGGCAAGAGAGCCGATTAATAACAATATTAATATTGCAGACATTGCAGAACCAATGCTTTTAACAATTCCCCTAAGTAAATGATCCCATTTATATCCGTGAAAAAATGCAACAATGCCTGCGACTGCTGCTGCCAATATCAAAACTATCTGGTTTGACCCTGATAATGAATCATCTTTAAAAATAAAAACATTAATTGAAATTAAAGCAGTAAGAAACATTACCGGCAGCATGGCCATTAATAAGCTGGGTTTCTTCTTCTCGAAATTTACCATAAGTGAATTTTTAAGTAAAGTAAATTGTTTTTTTTGTAATAGGCAATTATTTCAACATCAAACTTTTGTCGAATTAGAATGCCTTTTTTAAATAGATTGATTGCTGGTTGTCATCAGAGAATTGATTTTCTAGCGCACTGCGTATAGCAGCATTATATTCTCCAGTGTTTTTAGATATTTTGATTTTAATAAAGACTTCTATACCATTCTCGAAAATGCCCGACATGTATCCCCAAATTGATTTCAATCTGCTTAATATCCTAGTCTCATTTTTTATATACTTGCTGTAATTTTGAAGCAACTCATTATTAAACTGATCTAACAAGTTAACTTTTTCAGCATAATCAAAATTGGCACCCTTTAATGATTGTGGTAAAAATGGGTTCATGAGTGCGCCCCGCCCAATCATCCATTCACTCTGGTTTGGAAGAATGTTTTTTGTCTTGTTGTAATGCGAAATGTTATAAATATCTCCGTTATAAATCAGTTTATGTTTTGATGCTGATATACATTCTTTGAATTTTTCAGGATAAGCATCCCCATTATAAAACTGCTTTCCTGTTCTTGCGTGAATTATTATATGCTCTAAAGGATATTGATTTGTTATTTCAAGAATCTTAAATATTTCATCCGAAGTGTGGTATCCCAACCTAGTTTTTATTGACATTTTCCCGGGCATATCAGTAAATATCTCATCCAATAGTTTATGAAGTTCATCCGGATAAGGAAGTATGCCGCAGCCTCTCTTTTTGTTTGCTATTTGTTTAAATGGGCAGCCAAGGTTCCAATTAAAGTGATTATATCCAATATCTCTTATGGTTTTTCCAAAAAGCTTTATTTCATCGGCATTTATACTTAAAATCTGAGGAATAGTTTTTATAGGGTTGTTTGAAATGGGAGTAATGTCTGTAAGCTTTGAGGGGTTGATAATCTTGGTGCCTGAGCCGGAAATAAATGGCGCATACATTTCATCAAATCCTCCAAAATGCTTAGCAAATGCATTACGGTATGCTTTGTCGGTTATTCCGTGAAATGGAGCAAAAAGAAGTTTGATTTTGTTGTTATGCATAGTCAGAATTTACTGCAAAGTTGATGATTTTTTGGAGATTTCATAAATCTTATTAATCTTACAAAAGCTACAAATCATTTTTATAATTTTGGAGTCTTAAAACTTATCTGATTGGAAGGAACTGGGATAATAATAAATCAAATACTGATTCTGGGTATTGTTAGTGTTATTGGTGTGATTGCTGCCAAGATTGGAGTTATTTCAGAAGGACTGAGAGATGGGATTGCCAAGCTGGTATTCAATATCACTTTGCCTCTTAATATATTCACATCCTTTACTGCAATGCAGGCTAGTGGTGAATTGCTCAGAAATGCTTCAATGGTTATTCTGTATGCCTATCTCGCCTTCTTTTTGCTATTTTTAATTGGGCGATTGTCGTCTGTTTTGTTTAAAATGGATAATAAAACAGGTACAATACATGTTCTTCACACTGTTTTTGGTAATCATGGGTTTCTGGGCTTTCCATTATTAAGCGCATTGTTCCCCGACGGGCAAGGTATTTTTTATGCAAGTTTTGTTTTTGTGGCGTCTAGTTCTATTTTGTGGACTTTCGGAGTTTATTTGCTAAATTCAGGGAAAAAAATCTCTTTTAAAGAAAGAATGTTTCAGTTGTTTAACCCTAATACTATAGCATTTATTGTGGGAATAACATTTATGCTTTTTGAAATCAGACTTCCATATCTACTGCAAAGCTCATTAGGAGGACTGGGGAAAACAACCAACTATCTTGCAATGCTATATATAGGCGCTCTTTTGGCAAAAGCTAACTTCAAAAGTATTTTAAATCATAAGCATGTTTTTATGCTTGCATTTAATAAACTGCTGCTAGTACCGGTTATTTTAATTTTTATGATTGCTTTTTTTAATGCTTTATTGCCCTTTGATATAAGTCATGTTGCAAAGTCTGTTGTTATTCTTCAAGCCGGAATGCCTTGTATGGCAATAATTGTTATTCTGGCAAAAAAGTATAACTCCGACGATATGTTGGCCACTGAAAATGTTTTTGTAACTACAGTCCTTAGTATTGCAACTTTACCATTTTTATATTTTCTTATAAGCTTACTAAGTACTTAGTTTTTTCGTACTTAGTTTTTTCGTAATTTTGCACACCCAAATAAATTAATTATGTTGTTAGAGAAATTAGAAGCCATTAATAAAAGGTATCTGGAAGTAGAACGTCTTTTGTCAGAACCTGACTTGATGAGTGACATGAAAAGATACGTTCAGCTAAACAAGGAGTATAAAGACCTTGAAGACATAGCTGCATTATACAAAGAATATAAAAACGTTATTGAGAATATTGCTTCAGCCAAGGATATTATAGCAAAAGAAAAAGATGAAGAGTTTCGTGAAATGGCCAAGGAAGAACTTGATACATTATTAGAGAAAAGAGAAGAGCTGGAAGAAAAGATTAAAATAGAATTACTACCTAACGACCCTCAGGATTCTAAAAATGCAATTGTTGAGATTAGAGCCGGAACGGGAGGCGATGAAGCAGCAATATTTGCAGGCGATCTTTTCCGAATGTATATGAAATATTGCGAAAATAAGGGTTGGAAGACTGAAATTGTTGATGTTAATGAAGGTACTTCGGGTGGTTATAAGGAAGTAATTTTTAATGTTACAGGCAAAGGGGTTTATGGATTGATGAAATATGAATCCGGTGTACATAGGGTACAAAGAGTTCCTCAAACCGAAACTCAAGGAAGGGTTCATACTTCTGCAGCAACCGTTGCAGTGCTGCCTGAAGCTGATGAGTTTGATGTTGAACTTAAAATTAGTGATGTAAGAAAGGATACATACTGCTCCAGTGGCCCGGGCGGACAATCTGTTAATACAACTTATTCTGCGGTTCGTTTAACTCACGAACCAACGGGTATAGTTGTTACTTGCCAAGATCAAAAATCTCAAATTAAAAACTACGAACAAGCACTTAAAGTTCTTCGCACCAGATTGTTTGATGTTGAACATAAGAAATATCTTGATGAAATTGCAACTCAAAGGAAAACTATGGTTTCTACAGGCGATCGTTCCGCAAAGATTAGAACTTATAACTACCCGCAAGGCCGTATGACCGACCATAGAATTAACCTTACTATGTATAATCTTGGCCCTATTATGGACGGAGAAATTGATAATATAATTGAAGCACTTCAAGTTGCTGAAAATGCTGAGAAACTCAAAGAGGGCGTTTCATAATTTTTATAATGGAAAGACAACAGCTTGTTAAAGCAATATTTGAAAAAAAATCATTCCTATGTGTTGGGTTGGATTCAGACATAGATAAAATCCCTGCTTTTCTTAAGTCTGAAAAAGATCCGATTTTTTCTTTCAATAAAGAAATAATTGACGCAACCATAGATTATGCGGTTGCATATAAACCAAATATGGCATTTTACGAGTCATTAGGAAGCAAAGGTTGGGCTAGTTTAGAAAAAACAATGGATTATCTTAAGTCTAAGTCATCTGATATTTTCACTATTGCTGATGCTAAAAGAGGAGACATTGGCAATACTGCTGAGATGTACGCTAAAGCCTTTTTTGATAATCTTGGTTTTGATTCTGTTACCATTAATCCATATATGGGTGCTGATTCTATAACTCCATATCTAAACAGAAAAGGTAAATGGGCAATTATACTTGGAATTACTTCAAACAAAGGCGCTGAGGATTTTCAATTCCTTGATATAAATCAAGGATTGGGGAAAAAGTTATATTCAACAGTTATCGATAAGGCTATGAGTCTTGGAAATGATGAAAATATCATGTTTGTTGCCGGTGCTGCTCCATCTAAATTACTTTTAACTCCGAGGGAAA
>CAZRNU010000170.1:0-5963 GCA_964601515.1 uncultured Bacteroidales bacterium
GCCTGTTTCGGAAGAGTATTGGAAAAGAAGCAACTTGGAAGAGTCGCACAGAGAAATAATTTCTAAAACTAGAGGTATTGATGCAAATAAATTCCCGGCAAAGTTTGATGAAGAATTTTTTGTTATGATAGAAAAAGTTGAAGGAGCAAAGGCCATAGATTTTGAACTTGAAATTGTGAAAGAATTTTTTGATGTAGATGTGTTTATAAATATTCCTGTTGCAAAGCATCATGCAACTTCAGTTTTGACAAATGCCATGAAAAATCTTATGGGTTTGAATACACGAGCCTCAAATGTTAAGTTTCATTTAAATGGACCATCTAGAAATGACCCCGATTTTCTTGCACAATGTATAGTAGATTTGAATTTAATTAGAAAAGCTGATCTTATCATTTCTGATATGACTAATGTTATTATAACAAACGGCCCGGGTGGACCAGGTGAAATACTAAGTCCGATGAAGATTGTTGCAGGAAGAGATGCAGTGGCAATTGATAAATATTGTGCTCAGGAATTGGGATTTTTTATTGAAGACGTTTTAACTGTGCAAAAAGGATTTGATGCCGGACTTGGAAAAATTGACTTAAATCAATTGAATATTGTTGAATTTGAAAATTAAGTTTGCATTATTGATTATTGAAAAACAAAAGGTATGAGAATCACATCATTTCTTATTTTATTTTTTACTGTATTTAGTCTAATCTCACAAACTTCAGAAGATATCCTTCCGGATGCAGAATGGCAGCAGGGTTGGAAAAAAGGAGATGTTCAGTTTTATAAAGGAGATGACCTTTTCTTTCTAATTAATGGAGGTGCCGATTTATATATGGAGTATGGCTTTGTTGATGTTGCGGCAGTAGATTATATTCATTCTGTTTATGGTAAGCTTTATGTTGAAGTTTATAAAATGGAGAATGCAAAAGCAGCCTTTGGAATATTTAGCATGAGCAAGGCAAATAGTATTGTGAAAATTTCTCCATCGCCATGGATAATTGTTTCTGATAAGTTTTTACATATTTGGAAAGCTGATTATTATATAACAATTTCTGGGGCCGGTTTTAACAAATCAGGCTTAAGCTCAGAGTATTTTATGCTTATGAGTTGTATTGTTGATAGGATAAAGGAAGAAAGCATTATTCCGGAAATTTTCTCTAATTATTATAGTGGAGAATGTGTTGATGATTTTGCATTTATAATGGGTCCATTAGCTTTAAACAATATTTATTCGTTTGGTTTTCAGGATATTTTTAATATAGAAAACGCAGTAATGATTGAAAAAGCCGGAACAAAAACAATTGTATTTGAATACAGTTCAAAGCAAAACTGCCAAGAAAAATATGCAAACGTCTCTGACTTTATGTCGAAATCAAGCAGATTCAGTAGTTATTCTTCAGAAGATCATACTTTGTTTTCAGTGAAAGACAGAAATAATAATATTCTAATAATTTCCCTGAAAGAGAATAGAATAATAGTAGAAATCAGACAATGAATCTTCTGTAAATCTATTAATGATCTTTTGGGATTATCCCATAGCAGCATCTACATCCTGCGCCCTGAGTACACTCCATAAGTGGCAAAGGAAGCTCGCTAATGGCTCTTTCTAGAGTATATCTTTTCTTTGAAAATGTTTTGCAATAGTCGCAAGAGTTCTTTGTTGGAAGGATTTCTATTTCAAATGGCGTTTTAATGTTTTTTTGATAAGATAACAGTTCCATTTGTCCGGCCAGTTTTCTAAGCTTAAGATATTCAGAAGGTTCATTTATTTGCATTGAAGCCATCTGGCTGTAGATAATGTTCAGAGCCTCGTAATCATCTGATTTTGCCTTTTCTTTTAATAGGTGCCCGAATAGCGCCCAGTGCACATCATAAAGAGTTACGTTTGTTTTAGCAGAATCTAAAAACTCCTTTTTGAATTTTTCGTATTGTTTTTTTGAAAACCCCAGTGAATCAACGTGGTGAATCACAATAAGCTCCATGTGATCTTCCTCTTTAAGAAGTTGAACTCCTTTTTTTGTTTTCAAAACAAATACACTGCAGTTGCATTCCGGGCAAATAACTTTATTCTGTGGGGTAAAACCAAAAACAAAGCCGCAATAAGGGCACTTATTGGCTTTGTTTTTATTTAATGAGAATAATCCCATACACGTTAAGTAAATCTGTACCCGGGGCCGGGATCGAACCGGCACGGCCGCAATGGCCACAGGATTTTAAGTCCTGCGTGTCTACCAATTCCACCACCCGGGCAACAATGAGTGGTAAAAAAAACCTCTGTTTAGAGGTTTTGAGCGAAAAACGGGACTCGAACCCGCGACCCCGACCTTGGCAAGGTCGTGCTCTACCAACTGAGCTATTTTCGCATTTGAGGTTGCAAATATAAATACTTTTTTGTTATGAAAAATATTTTTTTAAAAAATTCTTTACTTCTGATTTTTTACTTTTCAACTGTCACCGTTTTCTGTAACTTTTCTGTCACGATTGCATAATAAAAGCATTTTTTTCATGTTTTATTATAGCTATAATCACCTATAAACTTTGAATTATTGTTTATTGATTTAAAAATAGTTGATTATTCGAATAAATGTTTAATTTTGCGCTTTGTGTGACTAAATTAAAACTGAAAAGTATTAACAATTAATAAAAGACCAAATGAAAAAATTAGGAAGAGTTTTAGTAATTGCATTATCAATTATGATTATTAGTGGAATATCCACAACTGTTAGCGCTCAAAAAGTTGCTCATATTAATTCAAATGAACTTTTAAGAATGATGCCGGGAGTTGATTCTGTGCAAGCAAAAGTGGAAGCTTATGCTAAAGAGTTGCAGGATACATATCTTGCCCTTATTACTGAATTCCAGAAAAAATCTCAGGAATTTGAAGCAAATCAGGCAAACTTATCGGATCTTATCAAACAATCAAGACAGAGAGATATTGAGAGTCTTAGAGAGAGAATTATGGAATTTCAGAATATGGCAGAAGAAGATTTGATGCAGCATGAAAATAGATTGCTTTCTCCAATAATTGACAAAGCGAAAAAGGCTATTGAAGATGTAGCAAAAGAAAAAGGTTATGTATATGTATTGGATTCAGGAATGGGTACTGTACTTTATGCTGCTCCATCTGAAGATATAATGCCGCTTGTAAAAACAAAACTTGGAATCAAGTAAAGATATTATCATTAAAAAAATAAGGCTGTTAATTTATTTTAGCAGCCTTATTTTTTTTACGGTTATTCATCTTCATCCCTATACCAACCGGAATACTTCACATAATTGTTAGATATTCTTTCTAAAAGGTTTTTGGTAAGGTCTTGACTTATGTCCTTAACTTTTTTTGCAGGAACTCCGGCGTAAATACTTCCGGGTTCGATTACAGTATTCTCTAAAACTACAGCCCCGGCAGCAATTATAGAGTTGCTCCCAACTATTGCATTATCCATAATTACAGCCCTCATTCCTACCAATACATTGTCGTGTATTGTGCAGCCGTGAACAATAGCCTGATGTGCAATTGATACATTATTGCCGATATTGGTTGGCGCTGTTTGATATGTGCAATGAATGATAGCTCCATCTTGAACATTTACTTTATTTCCCATTTTTATATAATGCACATCTCCACGTACAACAGCATTAAACCATATACTGCATTCATCACCCATTACTACATCTCCAATTATTGTAGCATTATCTGCAATGTAGCAGTTTTGTCCGAATTGAGGTGTTTTCCCTCTAAGTGTTTTTATAATTGGCATGTGTTAAGTCGTAAGTCGTAAGTCGTAAGTCGTAAGTCAGCAGTCGACAGTCAGCAGTCGACAGTCGGCAGTTAATAGTTAATAAATCTTTTAATCTTACAAATCTTCAATCTTATAATCTTCTAATCTAAATAATCTAACGAATAGTGCAAACCAATACTATTTGTTCTTTTCATGGCATGTTTTATTACTAAATAAGCCACGCTAATTATATTCCTGAGTTCGCAGAGTTTTGGAGAAAGTATTGATTTTACATATAACTCCTCTGTTTCTCTGAAAATCAGATTAAGCCTATTGAATGCTCTTTTAAGTCTTAAGTTTGATCTTACAATTCCTACATAATTGCTCATTATACTTTGCACTTCTCTTAAACTTTGAATAATAAGAATCATTTCTTCATTCATAACAGTTCCTTCGGCATTCCAGTCGGGAATACTTTCGCAAATTTCAGTTTTGTTAAACTCATTAATTGCGTGTTCGGCAGTTCTGTTTGCCATCACTAAAGCTTCAAGTAACGAATTTGAGGCCATTCTGTTTGCCCCATGCATTCCTGTAGATGCGCATTCTCCTGCTGCATAAAGATTTGTTATGCTTGAGCGCCCAAATTCATCAGTTTTTATTCCTCCACATATATAATGAGCAGCCGGAACAACCGGAATCATATCTTTTCTAATATCAATTCCTAAGGAAAGGCATTTTTCATGAATTGTTGGAAATTTATCAATTAGTTCATCATGATTTAAATTAGTACAGTCAAGACAAACATGATCATCTCCACTAATTTTCATCTCCTGGTCAATTGCACGTGCAACAATATCTCTTGGAGCTAATGATTTTCGCCGGTCGTATTTTTGCATAAACTCTTTGCCATCAAGTGTTTTCAATACGGCCCCGAAACCTCTTATAGCTTCAGTAATTAAAAATGAAGGTCTTTGATTTGGATTATAAAGACTAGTAGGGTGGAATTGAACAAATTCCATATTCTCAATTACTCCTCTTGCACGATGAACCATTGCAACTCCATCTCCGGTAGCAATAATAGGATTTGTTGTATTGTTATAAATCATTCCGGCACCACCTGTTGCCATAAGGGTTTTCTTTGCAAGGAATGTCTCAACTTTTTGAGTATTTGGGTTTAAAACATAAGCCCCGTAGCATTTTATTCCAGGGAAGTGCTTGGTAACAACATGTCCTAAATGATGTTGTGTTATAATTTCAATGGCAAAATGATTTTCGAAAATAGTAATATTAGGATGCTCTCTTACTTTTTTTTCAAGTGCTCTGATAATTTCTTTGCCTGTATTGTCTTTATGATGCAAAACTCTGTATTCAGAATGGCCTCCTTCTCTGCCTAAGTTAAATTTTCCATCATTATCGGTATCGAATTGGGTTCCTAAACTTATTAGATCATTAATTCTTTTATAAGATTCACCGATAATTAATCTAACGATGTTTTCATTGCAAAGCCCTCGTCCACAATCCAGAGTGTCGTTTACATGCTTATCAACGGAGTCGGGTGGGTACATAACTGCTGCTATTCCACCTTGTGCATATCTAGTATTCGACTCAGGCAAAGTTGTTTTTGATATTAAGTTAACTTTACCTTTATCAGCAACTTTCAGGGCAAATATCAAGCCTGTTATGCCGCTGCCAATTACTAGGAAATCGCTTATTTTTTGCATTATAGAATAGTTTATGCAAATGTAATAAATGTTTTATTTAAAGATTTCTTTATAAAAACTAAACATTATTCTCCAATAAACATTTTCTCCGGGTTTTCGAGAAACTCCTTTACTTTCACTAAGAATCCGACTGATTCTCTTCCGTCTATTATTCTGTGATCGTATGAAAGTGCCACGTACATCATTGGTCTGATAACAACTCTTCCATTCAAAGCAATTGGTCTTTCTACGATATTATGCATTCCAAGAATGGCGCTTTGTGGTGGATTGATAATAGGAGTAGCCAGTAATGAGCCGAAAACTCCTCCATTTGTTATGCTGAAAGTGCCGCCAGTAAGTTCTTCAATGCTTATTTTTGAGTCTCTCGCCTTTTGGGCTAAGGCAGAAATGGTAACTTCAATTTGAGCTATCGACATACTTTCAGCATTCCTAATTACCGGAACCATTAGCCCTTTTGGAGTGCTTACTGCAATGCCAATATCCACAAATTTGGGGATAATAATTTCTTCATCTTTTATTTGACCATTAA
>CAZRNU010000171.1:0-5935 GCA_964601515.1 uncultured Bacteroidales bacterium
TAATGTATTCATACAATTCCTGACGTTCTTCGGAAAATTCGGATTGAACACTGCTGATGAAGAGTTTTTTGAGGGGCATGGGGGAGAAAATATACTATAAATAATATTAATCATAAATGTCAAATAAAATCATAAAGAAAGCTTAACGAACCCCAGAACATCCGATACTTCATCAATTCTTCTAGATTTAGGAAAGTCATATTCAGTATAATTATGGTTGCGAGGACGGGATGCTGGTATTACCACTTCTTTAAAATTATCCAGTTCTTCTGCCCATGCACCAGTAATAAAACGCCATCCGGATGCATGTCCAATACGCAACACACACTCCTTCCCTTTTTCGCATGATCTTATTGATTTTAGAATACTTTCTGTGTTTTCGATATACTCTTCAGCTCCGGTTTTATTGATTTCATGCCAATACTCCAATTCTGAAACAACTAATTTTTCAGTATGGGCGTTGATAAGAATAAGCAGATTGGGCAATGAACTAATTTCAACCGGCAAATTGCCCATATCCCGGAATTTACTCTTTACCCAATCGTAATAATCTTTTGCAATCTTCATCTCAAAAGTGCTTGATACGCCATTATTAATTGCTTCAATAAGCTGAGGTTTTGAATTATCGTGCAAATCGTCACCCTTTCTGATATTGATGTTTACGACCCTCAATGCTATTTCGGAATCTTTTTCAAAATATGCATCACCTACATGAATAAACCTAAAAATATCTGAGTTTGGGTCTTTACCAAAAAGTTCCTTTTCAATTTTAGAAGCAGTTAGCAATAAGTTTCCAAAATAATCTGTTTTCCCTGTTTTTATTATGGATTCCTTGTTGTTAATTTTTGCAGATAATGATGCTAAAATTGCAGTTCGTATTGATCCTTTAATTGAACTACCGGGAATATAAGGTAGCCCCATGCCGTTATGAATATGTTCTTTAAGAGTATCGTTTGGATTAATTCCTTGCGAATAGTCAATGAGGCGACGTTTTGAATAGTCGGCAACTTTCGAGTTTGGTGCATATCTTTTGATAAACTCTTTAGTATTTTCTTTTCTCTCAATACTAAGCAACCAATCGTTCATATGCTCAATACCTATCAATTCGAGAATCTTCCTATCATCTACAACTCTGATGAAATAATCTACACCATTGTAGGTTGTTACAAAATCAGTATTGCTTTGTAACATATTGCCGGAACCGATATGTACCGGGGATAAAACTTCAATCTTTATTTTACTCATACTAATCAGATTATTACTGGTAAATAAAATGGTTTTCCACTTCGGTAAACCGGGTGCATACGTGTATCGTTCCAATCAGGAGTCAAATCAACAACCTTTCCTTCTAATGTTGTATTTGTAGGAAAAACAGATCCAACGTTAAACATATAAATCGATCTTTTTCGTAAATGTCTGAAGTTTTCTTCGGTACTACCAGCCATATAACCACCACGAAGAACCATCTGATATCGTGAATTGGTTAAATTAATCTTCTCAATTTCTTCTTTTGTTGGAACATACAACGATAACAACATGGTTGCATTCGACCTTGGGTTGTCACGTATTTCAATTGTTTCTGTTTCAACTTCGAATTTTCCTCCTCCTACATTTCTATCAGTGCCTAAACCAGCTTCGCCCAACAATTTTGTTAATTCTACTATTTCTTCAATTACCTGCTGTTTTGCATCAACAAAAAAGTATAATCCCCCTTCTTTGTTAAAGTAAGTCCAATCAAAGTAAAAAGGTTCAGCATCCTGTCCATCACCCCGTGGTATAGTAACACGTTGCATTACTTTTGATTTTGCAGGTTGGAAAAATTCAGCAACACTATTCAGTAAATAGTTATGTTGTAACTGACTTTCAGGAACAGTAATCCGTTCGTCGGCATTTATTCTTTCCCATAATGGAATTTCGATATATTTAAGCTTTTTAAGTTCCTTTCGCTTAGCTTCTTTACTACTGCCTTCAACCTCTACGTTTATTCTTCCTTGTATCTTTGGCAAAAAATAATGATGCGCACTATATGGGAAAGCAGAGCTAATCGTAAACGAATTCAAGAAACTCTCAATATCATTACTTTTCCCCCGCTGAGCACGTATAGCTGCTAATGCTGCCGAAATGGTATCGGACTGCAAATCGTCAGCCGAAAAGTCGTAATTTTCCTTTCCGGTTCCTATATGCAAGGGAGTGAGGTTTCTTAATTTCACAATGGTGTAAGTTGCCATAGTATATTATTTAATACGTTCTTGATTCACCCTCTTCATTATCTAAATCTATTTTCACCTGACCATAACCACGCGAACCGTGACCACCTAAATAATCATCTTCAAGCAATTTAATGGCTTGTTTAATAGTTGCTTTCAATGCTGTTTCATCTTCACCTTTGAAAACATTCAACACCATATTCAATTTAAACTGAGCTCCTGCAGGTACACGCTCGAAAGTGCGTGGGTTGGCTTTTGCAGTTACACGGTCGATAGCAACTTCTGTTTTACTTTCTGTATAAGGTAAATCGGTGTTTGAGAACATTTCTTTGTTACTTACATCAAGTTCAGCATCACGAACTATTAAACGCGATGGATGTTTATCATCGCCATCTCCAGCTGTGCCGAATAACATACCAACAATATTTAAGCTGTCATTTGTGGGTCCAACATCCCCTTTTTTATTAACAGTCACAAAACCTGTATAAATTTCAACTAATGAGCGTAACTTACCTTTTAGTGAACTGCCTGGAATATAAGGGATATTGGTAATTGGATTACGAACCACAAATTTATCTGGACCTCCAATATTTAACGAAGCATTAGTACCACCAATATGCAAACCGGTTTTTAATGTAATTGTGCCGGTATATATTACTTTTTTTTCTAATTTGATTGACATAATATTTAATTTATTTCGTTAGTTATTTTGTTAATAAATACCTGTTTTTTAGTTGCCACCAAAAGCTCGATGATATGCAAGTACAGCTTCTATTAAATTGCAAAAGTTTAAATACTCTCTTTTGTTAGTCACACCTGTAGATGCAAGATTGAAAAATTCTTTAAAGACAACTATTCCTAAATTTCTATTTCGACCAGCAGCATAAGCGACTTTTGGCTTTAGAATTAAAAATGTGGGTTTTACTGCATCCCAACCGTTTTTATCAATACTCATTTGAATTCGTTTAATTTCACCATAGACATTGCGAATTTGCGAATTGGACAAAGCTGATTTATCATCCTTTTTTAAAGGCGATAAAAATTTACCAAGTATTTCAGCAAAATCAATCATCGCTTCATTTGCCTCTTTTTCAATCCATACATTTTGAAATTTAATAAAACTAAAAAGATCTTTTGATAGTTTGTCAATTTCTACATCTTTATTTTTTCCGAATAGTGAATCGACTTCTGATCTTCTTTTTGAATAATCAGATTTAAAGTAGTCATTAATTTTTGGCATATTCATAATTTTTAAAATTATTATTGTTTATTCCTTATTTCCAATTCTGCCCATCTTGATGCAAATGCCCAAAGTTCCAATGGATGATAGTTAGTTGTTATTGTAATCCCATCAAGTTGCTTTTTATTTCCACACACCTCAGAGATACAATTTTCGACCAACGTATTTATCTCACTCCGCTTCTCACGTGCTTTTAACCTACTTAAATCATACGTCAGCAACCAAAATGTTCTAATATTCATTATTGTATGGTCTTTTAAATCAGCGTTTTCATGATGTAAAAGTAACTTTGAAATAAATGAATTATTCAGTACCTTCTTGTGATCAATTAATTCGACAATTTTATTTTTCAATTGCTCAACGGCAGGAAACTCCAGATCCCAATTCAAAGGCATTCCCATAAATGAAATACTGTTCTTTACATGCTTTTCTACTTCATGTCCTTTGGCTGCCTTTTCTTCATCATCGCTTAGTTTAGCCGCTTTCATTATTGGAAATTTTGCAGGAACTATAGCAATACCTCCTGATAGTGAAAAGACTGTATTATGACATGTAAAATATTTAAAATCAGAATGAATGCGTTTTGCTATTTGAATAGTTACTTCCCAACTTCCAATAATAAATAGATCGTCACCACCACTATATATAATGAATGATTTTTCAGGGTCAATTTCTTTCCAGATAGTATTCAAATATCCTGAAAAGAAATAATCGAACGAACGACTTAAAGCTGCATATCGTGATAGTGTGGCTCGTTCGGGTGTAATTCCTTTTTGGAAAATTACTCCCAAATTATCCACGTCCATTCGTAATACTCCAAGCCTTGTAAAATTAGCCTTAGTGCACATTTCCTCGAAATTGGCAGTTTCAAAATCATTTCCTCCGTAAAATTCAAGTCCATAAATATTATTGATTCCATTTATGGTTTGCAGAAAATTACAAGAGCCGTTTTCACCATTCAATGTAATAATACTAACTTTATCTGCCGAAGATTTTAGTTCATTGGCTTTCTCCTTTAAATCAGCTTCATTGATAAAATAATATGTAAATCCTAAGTTTACAGGTTCAATCGGAGTTTTGTCTTTCCAGTATGGGATTTCCTCTTCAGTAACAACAACAAAGTCTGTCTTTTTTAATATTTCTCCTAATCTAATTTGTTGTTTTGTAATTGGTTTTATAAATTGTGTTTCACCTTCAAATATCAATTGTTTCTCGTCTGGGAGGAATTCTTCACCGGTTATTACATCGCATTTTACATCACCTCCGTGCAATTGTGGCTCAAAAAATCTATCATAATTATTTTGTATGAAGTCAGCCAATTTACTATTCTTCTTTTGTTCTCTTTTTTCAAACAACTGACACCAGGTATTACCAAGATTTTCGCCTCTTGTATGCATCAAAGTATTTCTACTTACTTCAATACTATCTATTGCTACAAATAATGAGGTAGTATGAGTATTGAAAATGTTTTGCTCAATTACTTTTATTGCTTTTTCAAGTTCATTTATTATGAAATCAGTGTTTGGAGCTAAAATATAGAAACCACCACCGGAATTATAAACCACATTGGCCTGATATAATTTGAGTTTTTTTAGCAAGAACCGAACTATGGTATCTGATAACAAACGTATATAATACGAACGTCCCTTTAGGTTTTTACCCGCATGTTTAGAAACTACCTGGTAAATATATGATTGAATTCCTGATATATCGGCACCTATCAGTAGGAAGGGATTTTCTGACTTCTTTTCTGAATTATTATAGTCGTATAAGCAAACTGCAATGGCTGCTGTAGTTTTTAGATGATCGTAAAGTGATACATCTGGAAAATCCATAGTGCTTGCCGGTATTGCACTTGCATATTTCGACAAGAGATTTAACAAAGTTTCACTAAATGCCCGATAAGTATTGGACTGAATGAATTTAAACTCTCTTACAAATGACTCCCAAAGATTTTTATAATCAGGATAATCATCAAAAGTTAGTTTAGGAAAACAATCTTTTGACAATGTCATCTCCTTCACAGGTAAATGATGTGGATTTTGAGACTTGTTTTCACTAATGCCTTCAAGAATTGAAACCATTCTTTTCTTTTTAAATGCATCCCATCCCTTTACATCCTGATCGTCAACAAACTCTGAATCTTTTTCTCTGTCCATGCCTGATGACAAACAGTCAGCAGCTTTAATTATTTTACCTAATTCTGTTAATTGAACATTAGATAAATGATGGGATGCTGCCAATTTGAGCAATTTGTCGTTTTCCGAGTTTTCTCCGGCCTGCTTAATCAAATTATTAAAGACAGGGTGGAAATCATCTATAAATTGAGCTGTCCATAGTACATGTTTATGAGAATAATTACCATTGTATACAGGGCAGAATGTGCTTTCAACTTTATTTAAAGCCTTCAAAAATTTACTTTTACTTACTCCTCCTTCATCCGCCCGTTGATAAAACTTCCCGATATCATGCAGCAATGCTGCCAGAT
>CAZRNU010000172.1:0-5883 GCA_964601515.1 uncultured Bacteroidales bacterium
GGTTCAAAAAAAAGATGCCAACAAAGAGAAAGAGTATTACATAGAGCTTTCCTAAAGAAAAACGGAAGACTTCCTTTATATAACTCGCATTTAGGTGAAATAATTTAAGGGATAAAATTTCCATCTCTAAGTCTTGTTAGTGTTTCGTTTAATCGTTTACCATCTATAAACCCATTTCTTTTGGTTTTTTTGTGAGTTGCTGCAATAACAAAGTACTGCCCTTCCTTTGTTAGTTCAAGGCTTTCATATTGTTTAAAGCACTCATTCAGTAAAATCTCTGTTTTGTTTGGGCTTTTAGCTTCCCGAATTGATTTATTAGTTTTTAACATCATACACAAACTCCTTTCTTGTTTTTTGGATAAACAATTGATTTAACAGCCTTTTTAGGCTTATAATGGATAAAGCATTTAGGGTCGCTAACTGCCAATTTCAAATATTCTTCAAATAAATTGCCTGAAAAGTTTCTGGAATTGAAGATATATTGAGATTGTACTAAATAAAACGGAAGATACTTTTTAGAAACAGAAACATATTGCCCCTTAATTGAGCCTTTTAGTATAGCCCAAAATCCCTCTATATTATTAATATGAATCATTCCCTTACTATATTGTTTACTATGGTCTATCGTAAGATGTTCAACCAAATCCTCAAACTTTTTATAGCTTTTAAACTTATCTGTTATTACAATGGCATTATCTGTATCAACATTTTGTTGTAGCATAGCCATTAAGTTACGGCTTGTAAGCTTTTCGATAACTTTTAAAACGATTTTTCCTTTTCGTTCAACTATTCCAACAATTGGAACTTTATTGGTTCCCCTGCCTCGCTTTTGGCTGATATTGGTTAGGTCAGGAACATTATCAGGTGTTTTTATATTACGCTTTCTGGGTTTTCCACCAACATATGTTTCATCGACTTCGACAATATTTTGAAGAGCGTAATCACAATCATCAACCATTGCACAGCGAACACGCATAGCAGTGTACCAAGCTGTTTTATAGCTGCACCCTAAGTTTTTTTGAAGCTGCTTTGCTGCAATTCCTTTCTTAGCATTAAGAATAAGGGCAATCATCAAAAACCAATTTTTTAAAGGCTGCCTTGTATCTTGAAAGATAGTACCAACAAACACGCTAAAGTTACGTTTACAGCTTTTACAATGATGGCGTTTAGCTTCGCTTTTAATACGGTTTGTTTTAATAGAGTTGCAATAAGGGCACTTTACAGTTTTGCCCCACCTTAGTTTTTCTAAATACATCAAGCATTTAAGCTCGGTATTAAATTTTTTCTGTAATTCTAATAAGTTCATGTTTAAAATATTAAATTTGTGTTAGTTACAAAATTATAAATTCCATTATCGGGATATGTGCGATTTATTTTATAACCTAACAATTTATGATGGTGGTTATTTACCCACAAAAATCTATTAGTTTCTAAATCAATTATAAATACAAATGCATTAATGCTATCAAATACTTTCTCATAAAAAAGCACTTCCTCTTTTTGTTTGACAAAATTTCTCAAATCCTGAATTCTACTGATAGGGTTTTCTTCCTTAGCTTTAGGCATTTTTTTCCGAGTTAATTGTTTCATAATATAATATTTGCAAAAAGAATTAATGCATATTTTGAGTTTTTTTAAGACAAACAGCATTCTATCGTACAAATAAATACATTTTTGTCAGATATCAACACATCTAAGTAAGTGCTTTTTTTTCAATGCAAATCAAAAAATATTAAATATTTTTACATATATAGTATTCATAAATACAATATACTGATTTATAACAGCTTAAAATTGTGTGCGTTATTAACAAAAAACAAATTAATAAACGAGTTGTTCACATATATCTATTGAGAATTTCAAAATCTTAAAGGAGCAATTAAGTCAATTTATTCATATTTTTGCTAAATATTATTGATAATCAAATTTCTGACAATAAATTATTCTTTAGATTGATAAACACAGATAATATGAGAGCTATAATAAAGAATTTTCCTGTTTCAGTATATATAATAGTGTTGTTGTTTGCTTCATGTTCAACAAGCATTAAAGACGATTCAAAACAATTAGACTCTAGCAAACCTTCATTATATATTCCTGAATTTAATGTAGATTCAGCATATTACTTTATTGAAAAACAAGTTTCATTTGGTCCACGGGTGCCAAATACAAAAGCGCATCAACTATGTGCAGAATGGATGACTTCGGTATTATCTGATTTTTCAGACACTGTATATGTCCAAGCTACAAAAGTTAGAGCATACAATGGAACAATACTCAACATACAAAACATTATAGGTTCATTTAATCCGGAAAAAAGAAGCAGAATAATACTATGTGCTCATTGGGATTCAAGACCTTATGCTGATTACGACCCAAATCCTGCAAACCATTATACTCCTATCGATGGAGCAAATGATGGAGCCAGCGGTGTTGGTGTATTATTAGAAATTGCACGACTTTTAAGCAAACACAAAGCACCTGTAGGAATTGACATCATCCTTTTTGATGCTGAAGATTACGGAAAGCATGAAAACTACAAAGGGCAAGCTGAAGACAGTTGGGCGTTAGGGTCTCAGTATTGGTCAAAAAACCCGCACATTAGTAATTATTATGCAAAATATGGAATCCTGCTTGATATGGTAGGTGCTTCAAATGCCACATTCAAAATAGAAGAGTATTCATATTACTTTGCCCCTGGAATAGTTAGAAAAGTTTGGGAAACCGCTCAAAGAATAGGCTATGGCAATTTTTTTTCAAATGACAGAGGAGGTTATATTTTAGACGACCATTATTATCTGAATACAATAAGGGGCATACCAACAATTAACATCATACATCAGGAAACACAACATGGACATGGGTTTTTCAAGCAATGGCATACCATTGATGATAATATGGATGTAATCGATAAAGAAACATTAAAAGCAGTAGGCCAAACTGTTATAACAGTTGTTTTTGAAAACAAATAATTACTTATAAGTTATTCGCCAAATTGGCTAATTCAGACCTTTCCCCCTTTTCAAGCCTGATATGTGCATAAATTGCATTATTTTTAATTTTATCAATTAAATATGACAACCCATTGCTTTGTGCATCCAGATAGGGAGTATCTATCTGATAAACATCACCCGTGAAAATCATTTTAGTATTCTCCCCTGCCCTGGTTATAATAGTTTTTACCTCATGAGGCGTTAAATTTTGGGCTTCATCAATTATAAAAATAATATTAGACAAGCTTCTGCCTCTAATATAAGCCAATGGAGCAACAACGATTTTTTCACTTTCAAGAGCTTCGGTAATATTTTTAAACTCCTTATCTTTTTCTCTGAATTGAGTTTGAATAAACTTCAAATTATCATATAATGGCTCCATGTAGGGACTAATTTTAGAACTTATATCTCCCGGCAAAAAACCAATATCCCTATTAGACAAGGGTACAATAGGCCTTGCTACATAAACTTGTTCGAATGCTTTTTTCTGATCTAAAGCCCCAGCAAGTGCAAGCAAAGTTTTTCCTGTGCCGGCGATACCTTGAAGAGTGACTAATTTTACATTTGGGTTTAAGATAGCATGAAGTGCAAATACTTGCTCCGCATTTCTTGGTGTAATTCTTTGTATCGTTCTCTTCTCCACTCTTTCGATTTGTTGTGTAGCCGGATTATAAAAAGCTAACACAGAATTATTCCCATCACCTACAATATAATAGTGATTCGCTATCGGATTATCAATCTTCAAATCAGAAGGTTCACAAAACCCATTTTGGTATATACTATTAATTACTTCGGGATTAGCATTATTGATTTCGGTTTTGCCGGTATAAAGCTCTTCAATGTTTTTAATCTTTCCGGTTTCAAAATCTTCTGCTGGAATATCAAGAGACTTCGCCTTTAGCCTTAAATTAATATCTTTAGAAACGAGAATAACTTTGCGATCCGGATTTTCTTTAGCTAAAAACAAAGCAGTATTGAGAATTCTATGGTCCGGTTTATCTTCCCCAAAAATCTTAATTGCATTTCCATTATTGGGTTGATTCATAACAACCTTAATTCGTCCACCATTTTTGTTTCCAACAGGAACCCAATCTTGAAGGCTATTGTTTTCGCTAGACAGATCGTCTAGTATTCTTATAAATTCTCTAGCCTCAAAATTTTTTGTATCATTTCCTTTTTTAAATTGATCCAATTCTTCCAAAACTGTTATAGGAAGGACAACATCATTATCGTCGAAACTGGCTATCGAGCTATGGTTATAAAGAATAACCGATGTATCGAGCACAAATATTTTCGTTTTTTTCTTTTCTTTTTTCATGGGTAAGTATTTTGTTTTTAATTTAACTTCTCTGAGCTAGCAAATTCAGTTCATCCTTATTTTATGTTTAACTAATCATACTCGTTTAAATTCATTGCACTAATAATTAAATCAGTATTACTGATTTTTTCAAAGACACGAATTTAAAGCCTTCATATTTCGCTTTAAATTTAGTAAGATTATCAAAAGGAAATGAAAAATTGTTCCAATTCTTTTTTTACAATATGTTGATAAGATTTTTCATAATATAAAATTTGCACAAGATAATTGCGTTAAGTATTTAATCATAAGCAATAAATTATACCTGTAACTCATGTATATAGCAATTATTTTGAAGTTACAGAAAAATTAAAAAAAGTAAAAACCAAAGATGTATCATTTTTTTTGTATTTTAGCACGCTGAAAATCGATCTTTTCAAATGTTATTCTTGGAGAGGTGGCCGAGTGGTCGAAGGCGCACGCCTGGAAAGTGTGTATACCTCAAAAGGGTATCGTGGGTTCGAATCCCACTCTCTCCGCTTGCATTTTTAAATTAATAAGTATAATTTTGTTTTCACTAATCCTAACTAGTAATAATTTAACGACAATTTAACCATGAAAAAACTATTTGCTTTTTTTGCAATTGCAGGTATGCTGACGCTTGGAGCTTCATCTTACATTCAAGCACAGGATGAAACAGCCGAAACCCCCGACACCACGATGGTTGAGACTGATGCAGCTGAAGATGTTGCCCCAGTTCCAGCTACAGAGCCCGTTGAAGAGGTTTCTGTACACAAAACCATTAAGAAAACTTTTATCGATGGTGGCCCCGAGTTTATGGGTATCGTACTGTTAGCACTTATTCTTGGTTTGGCCCTTTCAATTGAAAGGATTATTTACCTCAACCTGGCAACAACCAACACCGAAAAGCTCCTGAAAAGCATTGAAGAAGCTCTTGAAAAAGGAGGTGTTGAAGCTGCTAAAGAGGTTTGCCGCAATACCCGCGGTCCTGTAGCCAGCATTTTTTATCAGGGACTATCCCGTGCAGACGAAGGCATTGATGTTGTTGAAAAATCGGTTGTTACCTACGGTTCAGTTCAAATGGGACAGCTCGAAAGCGGATTAACCTGGATTGCACTATTCATCTCCTTGGCTCCTATGCTTGGGTTTATGGGTACTGTAATTGGTATGATCAGCGCATTCAACGCTATTGAAATTGCTGGAGATATCTCTCCATCGCTCGTAGCAAGTGGTATTAAGGTTGCTCTTATCACAACCGTATTCGGTCTTATTGTTGCTATTATTCTTCAGATCTTCTACAACTACCTGGTATCAAAAATCGACAAGCTGGTAAACACCATGGAAGATGCATCCATTTCGCTTATCGATATTCTTATGAAGTATAACCTAAAAAAATAGTTAATCATGTCAAACAGCCAAATTAGTTTAATGGTAAGAATATTTTCCTGGATACTCATTGGAATATCTACGGTGGTTGCTTTGATGTTCTTTTTAGGCATGGTTACTGAAGACTCCTTCATTATTTGGGCCTACGTACTTCTTGCAATTGCTTCGGTATTAGCAATAGCTTTC
>CAZRNU010000173.1:0-5873 GCA_964601515.1 uncultured Bacteroidales bacterium
GAATGCAATTTGAAAAACCTGAACAGATTTTAAAGGAGTATATCGAGTTTAAAAAATTATAGATATAGTTTGCTGTTTTATCTATATCAAAAACATGAAACAGAGTGTACTACGTGTGTGGACGATAAGAAATGAAGAAATATTCATGTTCGGTATTGGTTGCTTCTGGCCCTTCGAAGGTTTTGATAGCGGTTTAATTATAAAAAGTATTTGCAAAATCGCATCGCCGGTTGAGGTCGAAAAATGCCACAACCGGATTTTTGTTAATATGCATATTGGCATAGTATTAATTTAAAATATGCGAATTTGCATAAAATACGTTGACTAATACGTAACTATTTGCTAAGATATGGAATGTAATGGGGTAAAAATGATATTGAGTATGAAATGAAGGAGGAAAAAATGTTTGACTTAAAGAGCTTTCGAGAAAATAATCTTAAAATGACACAGGCAGAATTTGCAAATCATATTGGGGTCCGTCAAGATTATATTTCAAGGTTAGAGCAATCTACAGAACAAATCCCTCTTGAAGTACTGGTGAAAATAGCTAACTTTACAGGAACAACCCTTGATGAATTAATCAAATACAAACGTCCGGCCCCAAAACCTTTGGAGGTAGATGACACTTGGCGTAGTGCTGACTTTACTAAACGTACGATAGTTGATTACATAAATGAGTGCGGAACACGTTATCGTAGCCAGTGGGGTGAGAATTATGATAAGTATATAAGTGAACTCAGGGATAGGATGGAAAGGGTGATCGCAAAGCCCAAAGTTGCAATTGTGGGTCATTCTGATGTAGGTAAAAGTAGATTGATAAACTCAATTATTGGTTCAGAAAAAATGCCTACTTCATGGACACCAACAACTTCAATAACTGTTTATATTAAGCATATAAAAGATAGACCAAATTATATTGAGGAGGAGGCTTGGATTTTTAGAACCTCACCTGACGGTGTTGTTGGTTGGGATGAAAGAAAATTAAATAATGAAGAATATTGTAGATCTTGGAAGTTGGCAGGAGGAAGTGCTGATATTCTGAAGGATTATGGTACTCGACAAGGGGAAATGTATGGAATAAATGAGGCTGGTGCTGCTGTAATCTTTGTTGACAGTGAAATTCTGAAAAATTGTGATGTTATTGATTTGCCGGGCTTTGGAACTGGCGATCGTGTTGAAGATGACACAATGACTTTAAAAGCAAAGGAATTTGCTGATGTTTTGATTTACATGTCACATGCTGGACAGTTTATGCAAGGTGGAAGCATAGAATATCTGAAAGAAGCTATTAACTCATTAAATGTTATTGAAAATAAAAAAGAAAATGAACTCAATCCACTTTCAAATCTGTTCGTGATTGCATCGCATGCTCATACTGTCGATGGAGGTAATCCTAAATCCCTGACCAATATACTTGATAATGGTTGTTCCAGATTGCTTCAAACAATGCCTAAAGCATTCTGGAACAATAAAAAGGAAATATCCGGGCACGATTATAATTACAATATTATTAGAAGCCGGTTTTTTACATATACAACTGATATTGAACGATTGAGAGTAGAATTCGAAAAAGAAATAAAAATTTTGGTAGAAAAGCTACCGCAAATTATCAATGAAAAAGCAAAGGATTTTGTAAGGCAGTATATCAAAGATACTGGCGTTAATATGGATAACGAAATAGCCGAATATAATAACATTATTGCCGAACGTGACAAATATGAACTTTTATTAAAGGAAATCAAAAAAAACGAACCTAAGAGAGCAAACGAAAACCAAAATCGTAGAATGGATTTGGTCTCTGATATTAAAAAAATGTCGTTCTCCTCTGTAGAAAAATTTGCAGATGAATATGGTTGTGTTATATCGACGGACAAAATTGTTTCTATTATCAAAGAAAAAGGCTTTAAGAAAAAGAAAGAAGATATTCAGTCCTTGGTAAGCTTTATTAATTCAACCTTACAACATAAAATGCAGGATATCTTAAAAGGCCACTCTGATGACTTAAAAGAAAAAATTGATAAGTACCTTGCAGACTTTGAAGGTAGCGTCAAGAGTAACAATTTTTCTGTGGATGTTGGAGATATTAAGTTTTCCTTTGATGTAACGAAAGCGTTTGCTTCCGGATTAGCAGGAGCGGTTACGTTAGGTGGATTGGCATTTTGGGCGGCTTCAATGGGAAATTTAGGTGCGTACATTCTTGTGGCTAAGGGTGTGAGTTTGCTATCTGCACTTGGTATCTCGGTTGCAGGAGGGACAGCTGGAGCGACGGCTGCTGTATCTGCAATAGGTGGTCCAATTGTGCTAGGTATCGCACTGGCTATTATTGCAGCAATTTCAGTATTTGCACTTTTGTCTGGTGGCTGGGAAAAGAGTTTGGCTAAGAAGATTGTTAAGGAGTATGATTCAAAGAATTGCTTGATGAAATACAAAGAGGGTATCGAACAGTTTTGGACAGATACCGTAAATGCATTTAATGTAGCAGCTGATGCTCTGGATAAGGAGTGGAAGGGATATATTTGCAATCTTGAAGAAATGGTATCCTCATACAACATCGGAGATATCCAACATAAGATTAAAGCAGCAGAGGAATTTAAAAATTTTCTTTCAGGCATTCCGCTATAAAGAATTGGTTTGAAGTGATAAATAAGTGGGATGCCTTGAATAAAGAGAGGAAGGATAATCATGGAACAGTTGAAATTGTTTGAAGACCTTATCGCTTCCAATAATATTTGGGATGCACATACAGTAGGTAAAAACCTCTACGGCAAAGACCTTGGAAATAAAGATATTTTCAGTAAATATTTTGATTTTATATGTACTATCGCAAATTATCCAATAGAAATCAAAACGAGGAAATACTTTATCAGTGAAGCTGAAACAGCACTTGTATTCTACTCTGAAAATGCTTTAATGAACACTGAACAATTAATGTTCATTAAAGCCTGTAGGGACAAGCTCATGAATATCTCAAATGCAATTATAGAATTGGAGCAAGAGCTTATCTCTAAGCACAATAACAAGCTTATTGCAGACAATAACGAATTGTTGACAGAATTGGTCGATCTTAAAAGCAAGCTATTTTCAGCAAAGAAACAAGAAGATTTTGACGCTTTTCTTATTAAGGTAAACGAGAAGGAAAACACTATTGTGAAAGATGTTCTCACTAATGAGCAAAAGGCATTATATGACACGCTAACAAAGGAATACTCCGTCATTATAAGCGATAAGATGATGGAACTTAATCTGCTAAGTAATACAGAATACAATAGAACGGCGGTAAAGGATTTTAAGTTTGTATTTGATGAATTCAGAGATAACGAAGCTAAATATAAAAATAGCCAATCTCAGCTTTTTACACTCGTATCAAAACGATTATTCTCATATGATCCGGCAAAATTGTTTAATGAAACGCTAATATATTACAACCATGTCTATTCGTTTATATTTAGCAAGTTGGATGATGAGGGTAAATTCAGACTAACACAAATTTCTATCGATACAGAAAAAATAAAGAGATGAAGGTGAGGTATTGTTATGCAGTCTAAGAAAATGAGCCTGACCTTCAGCCAAACAACCTATAGCTCGTCAAATTTAACAAATCTTAGTGGCATTAATCCGGGAATGTTCACAGTTGGAATTCAATCAGTTAACACTTTTGGAACAATGTCAACAACAAATGAATTCAATACTCAGTTTAATGATATTTTTACCAATCTGAATGATATTAGACGAGATTATCAGCAACGTGTGAATGAACTGCTTGTAAGCGGCTCTGGCACTAATGATATTCTTCGTAATAAAGGTGTGGAATTGGCATGGAAATATGAGCATACTGAGTTACAGATGGGTGGAAAGGGTACAACTGATTGGTCAACATCACAAAAGCAAGAAATATTTGATTCGGGTAAGGTAAGAGGTGCTGAAGGGCATCACATCAATAATGTGTCCGATAACCCTTCACAACAAGCAAATCCAGATAATATTAAGTTTGCTAAAGACCGGGCTGAGCATTTGGAAATGCATGATGGAGATTTCAGAAATCAGACAAGTGGTGATTTGATTGACAGAAATGAACGCTTAGAAAAAGCCAATCATACTAGAGTTTTCAAAAATGAACTTGCAGGAATCGGTGCTGCTGCTGCAATTGGCTTAGGTATTGGGTTTACCTTGGGTTTTATTATTACATTAGCACAGTCTGGTGTTTCTTCTGAAAGTATAAGACATGCTGCAATAGTTGGAGGCAAATCAGGTGTTGAGAGTGCAGCATTGGGTGTAGTAACACATCTTGTAACAAGAGGAATAGGTGAAATATCAACGAATGCTTTGCAGGGTTTTGTTGGAAACTTAGGTATGACTGTTACGGAAAATATTGCAAAAATGTGTAATATGGCTGTAATGGGAGGCATGACTATAATTATTTTCTCTGTCTACCAGTTTATTAAGCTTAAACTTAAAGGATACAGTACCAAAGAGTGCTTGTTGAGAGTAGGGAAATCTGCAGCGTTTTCCACTACAGTTTTACTGATAGCGCTTATTGCACAAGGTTTATGGGGTGGATATGCTGGTGTAGTGGTTTCAATAAGCATTGGTGTAATCGTATTGGTATATAAGATTTCCGAGAGTAAATATAGAAATTTTATTGCTGAGAAAGTACGCATATATACCATAGAAAAATGCGAACCTGTGCTTTATGGGGGTGTGTAATTTGGATTATACGGAATTTATTAATGCTGTAATAAAGCAAGATGAAAGGAATACTTTTGAGAGATCTGGAGATATCAATTTAGAACTACCAAAAGCACTTGTTCCATTTTACTCTCAGTACGTTCCGGTTGATGTGGAGATTGTCTTAAATGATCTGACTTCGGTAAAACTTTATCCTGCAAATAGATTAAAGTCTTTGCAAAATGAATATAACCTCGGTGATAAATATTTTGTTTTTGCAACCCGGGAAAGCGATCCAATTGCAATAATGGATGGCAAGATCGTAACCTGTGTTCATGGAAGCAAACTTCCTAAAATTGAGGTAATTGCTTCAAATTTTGATGCATACATACATGAATTGCTTAATGCCATGAAGATATGAATTTCTAAGTGTTTTCTTAGAAATGGATTGAATTTTAATAGAAACTATGTTCCTGAACTTTGATTGATAAAATCGTATTTTAATTTTCATAAACCATCAGATAGGGCTTTTAATAAAGAGGAGCTAAAAGAAATCAAATTATAAATGATAGTGAAAAAAAGGGGGTTACCTGCATGTCGGCAAACAAGAGAGATAAAGCTTCAGATGTTTTCAACAGTACAAATTATGCATTTTGTAGTAAAGTAAGCTTCTCTGAGGCATTTCCGCAGATTAAAAATATCAGAGTTGAAGTTGAAGAGGATGGGGAAGGAGTATACGAACTCAGTAAAAAACAGGTTTATTACAAAGAAAATATGGGTGAATTTATTAATTGCAGTAATTCACGATGCTATAATGGCGGTTTTAACATTGGTTCTATTATACGAAATATGGTTGAAAGCAAACGTACTGAATTTGAAACCGATAGAAGGTGCCAAGGTTATGAAGGCTCTCCAAAAGGAAAGAAAAGGCATGGTCCCTGCTTTAATAGTTTTCACATTAAGGTTCAAATTACTTACAATGATTACAATGAGTAAAAGGAGCCATGGAATTATAACTTATGGGGAAATGGAGGTCTGTTATTAATGAATACAACTACTCCAGTGATAATATCAAAACAAATAAGAGACCTGTGTGAAAAAATTGATCCTGAGTATAAGCCCTTTTACATAGAAGTGAAACCGGATAAAAACTCTATACCTCATGAGTGCTTTGAAAATGTGAATTTAAGGGTTCAAAAACAGGGAGG
>CAZRNU010000174.1:0-2205 GCA_964601515.1 uncultured Bacteroidales bacterium
CAATATTTGTTTAATGGCGAATGGATGTTATAATAACATGACAAAAGAAGGAACAAGAGATTATGAAGTTTTTCAATTGATTGAAATTGGTGCCGGATATTATAAGAATTTTTTAACGAATGGTCGTTACGAAGTATATGGAGGTGTTGGTTATGCAAGCAAAACTTTTAATTATTTCGATAATGGGTCTTTTAGAACAGAAGAAATACCTTACACTAAGTTTTTCCTTCAACCATCTATAGGAATATCAACTCAATTTGCAGATGCAGCCTTTGCCCCTAGATTTGTATTAGCTAATATTGAAGATGTTAATTATACATACGGTGTAATGTATGTAGAACCTGCATTTACGGTTAAGTTTGGTTACAAATACATTAAGTTTATTGCACAAGTTGGCGCATCACTTAGATTTCAGCAACATGATAACTCTGTAAATGACAGAGCTCATCAGCCACTAATTCTTGGCTTTGGGTTGCAGGCAAACTTGAATAGAAATTGGGAATAATGATTAAACTAATCCAATTGCCATAATCAGAAAAGAATAAGCTTAGGATTTATTATTTGTTTTTTATTATTAGGTTATTTCGGTTATTTTTGTGAGTCAAAAAAAAATCGAAATAACCTTTTAATTTATAAAATCATCTCAACATAAATGAAGAAATATACCTATACTGAAAAGAAAGATACCCGCTCAGGTTTTGGCGATGGATTGCTTGAAGCAGCAAAGAAAAATGAAAATGTTGTTGGATTATGCGCCGACCTTACAGGTTCACTTAAAATGAATGCATTCCAAAAAGAATTTCCTGAAAGGTTTTTTCAAGTTGGAATAGCTGAAGCTAATATGATTGGTGTCGCTGCAGGCTTAACTATTGGAGGAAAAATTCCATTCGCAGGAACATTCGCAAACTTTGCAACAGGTAGGGTGTACGACCAAATTAGACAATCAGTTGCATATTCTAATAAAAATGTAAAAATAGCCGCTTCTCATGCAGGTATTACATTAGGCGAAGATGGAGCTACACATCAGATTCTTGAAGATATTGGTCTTATGAAAATGCTTCCGCATATGACGGTTATTGTACCTTGCGACTATTTTCAAACAAAAGAGGCAACAATGGCTTCTGCTGCCTATGAAGGCCCCGTTTATTTAAGGTTTGGACGTCCGGCAGTTCCTGTGTTTTCTCATAATGCCCCAAAGTTTGAAATCGGGAAAGCTCAAATGATTAACGAAGGAACAGATGTGTCTATTTTTGCGTGTGGACATCTTGTATGGAAAGCTATTGAAGCCGGAGAGCAACTTGCCGAAAAAGGTATTAATGCTGAAATAATAAATATTCACACAATTAAACCTTTAGACGAAAAAGCAGTCTTACAATCAGTGGCGAAAACAGGATGCGTGGTTACGGCAGAAGAACATCAGGCTAATGGTGGACTGGGTGATTCAATTGCTCAGCTTCTCGCAAGAAACAACCCAGCCCCATTAGAAATGGTTGCTGTTTTCGATCGCTTCGGAGAAAGCGGAACTCCGGATCAACTAATGAAAAAGTATGGACTTGAATCTTCCAATATTGTGGAGGCTGCTATCAAGGCTGTAAAAAGAAATAAGTAGCAATTGAATATGACAAATTATTCTGATGGCGAATTAATTGAAATGTTCCATAATTCGGACAATCCAGATTATGCCTTCAGTTTAATAGTTACTAAATATCAATCTCAAATATATTGGCATGTTCGTCGTTTGGTTATCGAACACGAAGATAGTGCTGATTTAGTTCAGGATGTGTTTGTTAAAGCTTGGCAGGCATTCAAAAATTTTAGAAGAGATTCATCAATATACACCTGGCTTTATAGAATAGCCACCAATGAAGCTATCTCATTCCTGAATAAAAAGAAACGTAGATTCTTTATTTCTTTTAATGATTTGGAATATGCTCTTTCTGAAAAGATTGAAGATGATAATTTTTTTAAAGGTGATGAAATTCAGAAAAAACTTCAAAAAGCAATTTTGACTCTGCCTCCAAAACAAAGAGCTGTTTTTAATCTTAGGTATTATGACGAAATGAAATATGAAGAAATGGCTAAGGTAGTGGGTAAGTCGGAAGGAGCTCTCAAAGCTAACTACCATCATGCCGTAAATAAAATTGAAGAATATTTGAAGAATCATTAAACTTTTAATTAAAATTACTGTCAAATAATTGGATTGAG
>CAZRNU010000174.1:2305-5872 GCA_964601515.1 uncultured Bacteroidales bacterium
TATTGAGTATTGAGTATTGAGTATTGAGTATTGAGTATTGAGTATTGAGTATTGAGTATTGAAGATTATATAATATGAAGGAAGGTCTTGATATAAATGATAATAACAATAGGGAAGAAGGGTTGCTAAACTCAATTCCAAAGAGTAATCCTTTTGTGGTGCCTGATGGTTTTTTTGAAACCTTACCTCAAAGCATTAATAAAAGAATACATAAAGTTAAGGAGCCTTCATTATTATCGATTATTTTCCCCAAAACTGTAAGAGTTACTCTTGCTTCAATTTCTGCTATTGCTCTAGTATTTATAGGGTTTTTGTGGTTTAATAATTTTGGGAAAGATAATATCGCTAATTTTGATGATGATATTTATTTTGAAGAATATCTTCTTGGCTACATTGATTATAATCCTTCAGGGCTTTATCAATTTGTTTATGATGAAGATATCACTATTGAAGAAGCGAGCAATAAATTAGAAATTGACGATGACGACGACTTGTTTGAGTTTTTCATTAGTTATGCTAATTATTATATGATGAGTCCGGAGCAGTTTAATGGAGATGAATAATTTGAAAATTAAATCAGATAATTTAAAACTTAAAATATTAAAAATGAAAAATCTAAATCCGTTTTATCTGAAAGGTATTAAAGCATTTTTCTTGCTAGTTTATTTACTCATTTTCGCAGGAAATTTATTTGCGCAACCACCTCACGGACATGGCAGAAGGTTTGAAAGGAAAAGTGAAGAAATTCACGCCCGCAGAGTAGCATTTATTACGCTTAAAGTTAATCTTTCACCTGAAGAAGCACAGATTTTTTGGCCTGTCTACAATGAATACAATCAAAAGAAGGACGGATTAATGCATCTTCAGATGTTTGCAGAAAGCATAGAGACAAGAATATCAGAAATGACTGACGCTGAAGTTTTGGAATTTATTGAAAAGGAAATTGTAATGATGGAAAAAGGCGCTCAGCTAAGACGGGAATATCACGCTAAGTTTTTACAAATACTGCCCCCCAAAAAAGTAGCATTGCTCTATATGGCTGAAAAAGAGTTTAATAGAGAGCTTTTTAAAGAAGTACGCCAGCGTGGACCAAGAGAGCATGATTTAAAAAAAGATGATAAAAGAAGATAGCATCAATTAAATTTTAAATTAAAGAGGCTGTATTTTTAATACGGCCTCTTTAATTTTTGATAGTTTATAAAACTTCCGGATTCTTCTTCTTAGTAAAAATTGAAATAATTAAAGAAAAAAGGAAGCTAAGGAAAGCGTAGCTAAACAATGAAGATATTGTTAAAAAGATTGGAGAAACAAATGCTTTTGCCATTTTTAAAGCCAATTCAAACTCATCCGGGCCAAAATCCGGATTCTGAATCAAGATTTGTTCCTCAATTTTTAAATGCATTTCTTCAATCACTTCAGGTCCGATAAACTTAAAAAATATAAACGCATATACTGCGTAGATAACACCTGTAAAAACTCCTACCAATGTTCCAAATCCGAGCGACTGTCCGTAAGAAATAAATCCATCATTATTGTCATCTCTATATTTTTTAATAAAGATGAAAAGAAGTACAACCATCAAAGGATATGATAACCATCCTGCCCAATTGCTTGTTGCAGCTCCACTAAGGTAAAAAATAAGACTTAGCATAATAAGCGCTAAAGCCATAATTAATCCGTATTGTAATGCCGGTTTAAGCATTCCTTGTTGTTTTGTTTCGTTTTCCATGTTTTTCAGGGTTTAATGATATTGCAAAAATATAAACTAAATTAGTTTTTGTCTATTAAAGTTTTATAAGTTTTGATTTTATTTTGCTTGTTAAAAATCAATTTTTATATCATTCCTAATTGCAATTACGTCTTTCTTTATTGTTAGCAATTTGTAACCATGCTTTTCAATGTAACTACGGCATTCTTTAACTGTACTTTCATCAAAGTTAACTTCTTCATAAAGAATAATTTCCGGGGAAATTCTTGCAAGATTTAGCATTTTAAGTATTTCAAAATCAAATCCTTCAGTGTCAACAGCCAGAAGTTTAATTCCTTTATTATCAAACATCTCTAAAAGAGTTTCAGGGCAAATTGTTGGAATATTTTCTGCAACTACTATTTCTTCAATATTTTCCGGAAGTGTAATGCCTTCTCTTTTTACATATTTCAGGAATCTTTTACTATTAAGCTTGCTGATTAAAACTTCTTTATAAAAACTAGATAATCCGGTTGCCCATCTTTTGTTGCTTAATGCGATTTTATAAAGAGGTCTGAAGCCGTCGGCAACATCAAGTGCGGCATTTATGGTTTTTATTTCAGGTCTTTTGCTGTGTAGCTTAGACAAATAGTTATTGAAAACATCAGGGAGAGGTTCAAGCATTACGCCTGACCAATTGTCTCTTTTAATGAATTTGTGAAGAGGGTCGTAAACAAAACCGTCATTGGCGCCTATCTGCAAAAAGCTGATAGGTTTGTTATTTCGTGAATATCTGTCTATATAATATTGAATACTTCCTTTTCTTGGCTTGTACAAATATTTATAGAACAACAGATAAAGCCTGTTTTCAGAGGCACTTAGGTTGAAAATGAATTTGGTATAACGGTTTTTAAGTTTAAAAAGAAGGCTCATTCTTAAATAATGTAATTATTTATTTTGTCAACTGAAGCAAAATTAGTGTTTTTGAAATAGTTAATTATAAATATAAATTTTCATTAGTAAATTGTTTAAAATATATTCCCCCAATAACAAATTTTTTATACTTTTGCAGCCGGGTAAGATTGGTACGACCAGCTCCCGCTGAACTCCCCCAGGATCGGAAGGTAGCAAGGGTAAGCGGTCGTAGCGGTGCGATGCCAAATCTTACCCTTCTTTTTTTGATAATTATATAAAATCATATTTCACAACTCTCTAAAACAATTCAACCATGAAATTTTTTATCGATACAGCAAATCTTGACCACATTCGCGAAGCAAACGATTTAGGTATTCTTGATGGTGTTACTACAAACCCTTCGCTTATGGCAAAAGAGGGAATTAAAGGACATGACAATATTATTCAAAGATATGTTGACATTTGCAATATTGTAAACGGTGATGTAAGCGCGGAGGTTATTGCTACCGATTTAAATGGAATGATTAAAGAGGGTGAGGCTCTTGCAGCCCTTCACCCAAATATTGTTGTGAAAGTTCCTATGATTAAAGAAGGTATTAAAGCTATCAGATATTTCACCGACAATGGAATTAAAACAAATTGTACACTTGTGTTCTCTCCGGGACAAGCTATTTTAGCGGCAAAAGCCGGTGCAACTTATGTGTCTCCATTTATTGGCAGACTCGATGATAATTCTGTTGACGGAGTGGACCTTATCGAGCAAATTGTTCATATTTACAGAATGTATGATTTTCAAACACAGGTTTTAGCAGCCAGTATCCGTCATACTATGCATATAGTTAAATGCGCCGAAGCGGGAGCTGATGTTGTTACTTGCCCACTTGATGCAATACTCGGACTTCTAAATCATCCTCTTACTGATATCGGATTGGCGAAGTTTTTAGCAGATTACAGTAAAACTAAAT
>CAZRNU010000175.1:0-5836 GCA_964601515.1 uncultured Bacteroidales bacterium
ATACCTTATACCTTATACCTTATACCTTATACCTTATACCTTATACCTTATACCTAACCAACCAACTCCCTTAGCGGATTTTCATTTACAACATCTGATGCAATCTCTCCATCAAGCAATCTTATGATTCTGTGAGCACGCATTGCAATATCTTCTTCGTGAGTTACTACTATTATTGTATTTCCGGCTTTATGAATCTGCTCGAATAGTGCCATTATTTCTACAGATGTTTTTGAGTCGAGATTTCCGGTTGGCTCATCGGCAAGAATTATGGAAGGTTTATTTACCATAGCTCTGCCAACTGCAACTCTCTGTTTTTGTCCACCTGATAATTCATTTGGCTTATGATGACCGCGATCTGACAAGCCTACCTGCTCGAGTATAAGTTTTGCTCTCTCGTTTCTCACATGCTTAGGCTGACCTGCATAAATAAGTGGAAGAGCAATATTATCCTGTGCCGTGTATCTTGGCAGCAGGTTAAAAGTTTGAAAAACAAAACCAATTTCTACGTTTCTAATTTCCGCAAGTTCATTATCAGACATTTTACTAACATCCTTTCCGTTGAGGAAATAATTACCTGATGTAGGTGTATCAAGGCAACCTAAAATATTCATCAGAGTAGACTTCCCTGAACCTGATGGTCCCATAAGAGCTACATACTCATTGCGTTTTATACTGAGAGATACTGATCTTAACGCTCTAACTACCTCTGTTCCTACTTTGTAATGCTTTACAAGATTTTGGATACGGATTATTTCTTCGGTCATTGGATTTATATTTTGGGTATCGGGTATCGGGTATCGGGTAGAGGTTGCCCCCCTAAGACCTGATACCTGATACCTGATACCTATTTCATCACAAATTTATAATTAAAATCTAATAAAAACTTTTTCCTTCACTAAAGCTTTGTTAAAAAGCACTACTCCTATCTGAAAAAAATCTATACTAAGAGTTACTTCAGGTCTTTTTTGAATTTCCATCCATGCTTTTCTCATCCCTTCAGACCATCTTATATCATCAATTACAATAACAGCATTATCCGACATTTGTTGCGCAAGCAAACCGAAATACTTATTCACTGCCTCATAGGAGTGATTTCCATCAATTATAGCAAAATCGATTTTGTCAATACTCTTAAAATAACTCTGCAAGGCATTATCAAAATCATTTATAACAACATCAATATTTTCAAATCCTAATCTATTAAATGTATTGATTGCAATATTGGCAGTTTCACTACATCCTTCAATAGTTGTGATTTTAGATTTATTTGATACAGTTGAAATGTAAGATGTAGTAATTCCGAATGATGTTCCTAATTCAAGAATAATTTCCGGATTAAAAAGCTCAATAATATGAGCAATTAGGCAACATTCTTTTTGATTTTTTAGCGAATGTTTTGCGATATCTCCAACCTGACGTTTGTAGCGATAAGGTTTTTGCTGTGAACTTTTGACTTGAATATTTCTTGGTCCTTGTCCGAAATCACAAACTGAAATTAGCCTGTTATCACTAAGCAAATCTTGTCTGATATTTTCTACTCGATCAAAATTGGAAGTGAAGTCTTGCCGGGAAAACCTTTCTTTAAGCTTACTGACAAATTCATAATTCTTTACCCCTGAAAATCTATTACGGAAGAGTAATCTTAAATAATCAAATATTAAAAGAATTTTAAGCATGAACTACTCCCCTATTATTTGCAAATTTTTACTCCCTTTCAAAGTATTAGGAAGTTTATCTTCCGCTTGCTTTTCTATAATTGTATAATACCACTGAAAGTTTTGAGTAGCGTAAACATATTCATTTCTGATAAAAACACCACAACCAAGCTGAAGACCATTTTCAGATAAAATATTTTCTCTATGTCCTTTCGAGTTCATCCATTGAGTAATTAGTTTCTCCGCAATATCCAAATATGTATCACCATTGGAGATGAAATTATAAGCTATATTTTCAGCAATAAATGGGTTATTAATGCCTGCAAGTCGGGCCCTGTCACCGGTATTTCTTCTTTTTTTTGTTTTTGAATTTGTGTGAGAAAAGAATTTTTTTTCAACCATTTCTTTGCTATGATTATAAGCTGCAATTTCAAGAGCAGCATGATAATCTAATGGTTTTATATCATTTTTAGTTCTTATTTCATTTGTAAGAAAAAACAAAGCTGCATTAATCAAAGCATAATCAGGTTGTGAGGGGTTGATTTTCTGCTTGAAGATTGTAAAATTTCTGAAATTGTTATGATTTACTGAATCATAAAATGAATAGTCCCATACATCTTGAGAAATAGATTTTAATCCCCAAAAGCATAAAAGGATGAATACAGAAATACTTTTATTCATAACGATAAATTTTACAAGTTTAATAATAATTTCAGAATCAGAAACTAAAATATCAATAAGAATGAAAAACTATCAATAACCATTCCTTGACAAAAAGTAATACCTTTGAATAAACAAATTCCTCAATGAAAATAGCGAGTATTAAAATCAAAAACTATCTTTCACTCGTAAAATTCAGCCATACTGTTTTTGCAATGCCATTTGCATTAACGGGATATTTCACTGCAGTGTACTCGCATGGATATGGATTTGATCTTCAAAAGCTGCTTTTAATAGTTTTATGTATGGTTTTCGCCAGAAATGCAGCAATGGGTTTCAACCGATATATCGATCGCGAAATAGATTTAAAAAACCCCAGAACTTCATCAAGAGAAATCCCCGGCAAGATAATAACGCCAAAAAACGCCTTATTATTTGTTGTAGTTAACTCAATATTATTTATAACTACAACAGCATTTATAAATATGCTGTGTTTTGCTTTATCACCTTTAGCATTAGCAGTCGTTTTAGGATATAGTTATACAAAGAGATACACATGGTTATGTCATTTAGTGCTTGGATTAGGGCTGGCTCTTGCTCCTGTTGGTGCATATTTAGCAGTATCGGCTCAATTTCATTATGTGGCAATTATTTACTCCTTAATAGTTTTGTTTTGGGTTGCCGGATTTGATATAATTTATGCACTCAATGATTAAGAATTTGACAGACAAAATAATTTGTTTTCAATCCCTTCATATTTTGGTGAAAAGAAAGCCAGAATTATTTCAGCATTTTTTCATTTAATATCAGGCTGTTTACTATTAATAATTGCTTATTTTGAAATGTTTACATTAATTGCAACTATTGGAGTACTTATTTTTCTTTCTCTTCTAATAATTCAACATATCATTGTTATTATTAACCGAAACAGAATTAATGCTGCTTTCTTTATAACAAACGGGATAGCCAGTATTATTCTGGCGATTGGAATAATACTTGAAATGATAATTAATTATTATTAATTTAGCCCATTGAAAACAACAATACTTACTTCATACAAAAACTATTACCTTATGAATTCTACAAAGAAACTATTGTTTAGCAAAAGAAACATCAGTGCAAAACGATGCATTATAATTCTAATGCTTATGCTGACCTCTTTTGTTTATGGCCAAACAGACACAGTTCGTATCGGCAAACACGACCCAATGACTGCAGAAAAGCTTTACAATGAAGGCATTTCGCTTTTTAGCAAAGAAGAGTATCCTGCGGCAATGCAAAAATTCAGTGAGGCAATTTACAACAGAAGCGATTTTTATCAGGCATTCTATAACAGAGGCATTGTAAAAGATATTATGAAAGATTACAATGGAGCTATTGAGGACTTTAACAGGGCATTAATTTTAAAACCCAGAGATCCTCAAACTTTCCTTGCGAGAGGGAAAGCTTGGTTTGCTCTAAACAACCTTGAATCGGCCAAGGGTGATTTTTCAAGAGCATTGGAAGTTGACAAAAAAATGCATCTAGCGTATTATTACCGCGGTGTAGTTAATTTTATAACCGGCAAATATGACGATGCCATACTTGATTTTTCTGAAACAATAAATCTAAAACCAGACCATGCATATGCATATAACGACAGGGGAAGCTGTAAGTTAAAACTTGGGGATTTGGATGCCGCAGCTTCTGATTATTTGCAGGCAGTAGTAATGGATCCAACAATGTTTTTCAGCTATAATAATTTGGGAACTGTTAGAAAAGAACAAGGAAAATTTGAAGAAGCTGCTGAATATTACAGTACAGCCATAAGAATTAGAAATGATTATGCAGAAGCATATAATAACAGAGGCGTTGCTAGAATATTGTCCGAAAAATTTGAGGATGCAATAAAAGATTTTGATAAGGCAATTGAATTAAATCCTGATATGATATCGGCATACAACAATAGAGGAAATGCAAAATATAAACTTAATGATTTTAAAGGAGCCATTGAAGATTATAATTTAGTAATCACAAAAGAACCTGAAAATGGATCAGCCTACCTTAACAGGGGAATAAGCAAGGAAATGATGAGAAACACTAAAGGAGCAGAAGAAGACTGGAGAAAAGCCGTTTCGCTTGGAGTAAAGGAAGCTGAAGAATTTCTGAAAAAATAAGTTTTCAAACCAAAAAATAAACTAAAAAGATGAAAACCAAGATAAATATCCAAATAAAATCATTAATGATAGTAGCCCTAACTATCTTATCAATAAACGTTTACAGTCAAAATGTTGAATTTCACAGAGATTATTTTCCATCAGATAGAGCAGGGTTGAAAGAAGCTCTTCAGGACTTAAAGGATGGTGATAAACTTTTTTCGATGGGGCCTGCAATGTATACAGATGCTTTAGTATTCTACACCAGAGCTAATACATTCAACCCTAACAATGCAATGCTTAACTACAAAATTGGGATTTGCTATTTAAATTCTGTAAATCACCCAAAGTCGATTGAATACTTTGAAAAAGCAGTAAGATTAAATGTGCCGCAAATAGATGTGTATTATTTTTTAGGCTTGGCATATCAATTCAATTTAGATTTTGAAAAAGCGGTTGAAAATTACAACTATTACAGACGTTCATTAACACCTCCCGAATTGATAAATAATCGTGAACGTATAGACAAAAGACTTGATGAGTGTAGAAATGCTGCTGAGTTGGTAAAGAAGCCGGTAAGAGTGTTTATAGACAATATGGGCAATACAATAAATTCAGTTTATGATGACTATAGTCCAATTTTAAGCTATCAAGGCAATATGCTATATTTTACTACACGCAGACCAATTGATAACAAAGCTAAAAGAGATAAAAACGATCATAAGTTTTTTGAAAACATATTTGTTTCACAAAAACTCGGCAATAGGTGGATGCCTGCCACTGAACTTGAAGGAAGCATAAACACCAAGAACTCACACGATGCCACAGCAGGGATATCGTTTGACGGACAAACCCTATTTGTATATAAAGGAGACAAAGGAGGTCATATTTATGAATCTTTTCTAAAAAACAATAAATGGTCTAAACCCAAAAAACTTCCTAAAACAATTAACACAGATTTCCATCAAACTAGTGTAGCTCTTACAAAAGATGGAAAAACCATGTATTTTGTAAGCAACAGAACAGGTAGTATTGGAGGTAAAGATATTTGGATGACTACATTGGATGAAAAAGGAAGATGGGCTTTCCCTGTAAATATGGGCGCAACTATCAACACCGAACACGATGAAGAAAGTATTTTTCTTGCAACCGACGGAAAAACAATGTATTTCAGTTCAAGAGGGCACAATTCTATGGGAGGGTTTGACATTTTTAAAACTGTTTTCGAACATGGAAGATGGACTGATCCTGTTAACTTAGGATTTCCAATTAACTCTCCAAACGACGACCTGTTTTTCACAATGGATGCAACAGGAGAAACCGGTTTCTTTTCATCTGTAAGACCTGACGGATTTGGAGGAGCAGATATTTACATGGTAACTT
>CAZRNU010000176.1:0-5726 GCA_964601515.1 uncultured Bacteroidales bacterium
AAATTTTTATTTCAAAGCTTTTATTCTCAATATTAATATTGGTATCATTATCTGTAGTAGCACAAATACCTCAGAAAATGAGTTATCAGGCAGTAGTTAGAGATTCTGAAAATAAAATAATTACAAACTCAGATATTGGGGTAAAGATCAGTATCTTAAAGGGAACTGTTGCAGTGTATGTTGAAACTCATAATGCAGTTTCAAATGAAAACGGTCTTATCTCTTTGGAAATAGGAGGGGGAAGCTCAGCCAATGATTTTTCGGCTATTCAGTGGTTTGATGGCATATATTATTTGAAAACGGAATTTGATATTACCGGAGGAACTTCATATCTGTTAGCTGGAACAAGTCAGTTATTAAGCGTGCCATACGCCCTTCACTCTAAAACAGCGGAAAGTATTCCAATTGGCCAAAATGTTGGTGATATGCTTTATTGGGACGGAACAAAATGGGCAATTCTGCCTGTTGGGAATGATAGAACAGCTCTTATTTTATGCAACGGAATTCCTTCATGGGGTGGATGCGATGAAAATGATGAACCAATTTGGATTGTTGAAAATAAACACGGCGACGAGGTGCTTGCAGTATACGGCTCCGGAGTTGTTGTTAATATTCCATATTCCGATGGCCGGAAAACTGCCAGGGGCGGTTTTGCAGTTGGAGGCTTTACAACTGAAAAAGAAGGAATTCAGGACTTTTTACTTGTAACTACTGATTCTGTGAGGGTTTATGTTAAGGATGAAAGTAATGATAGAAGCGGTAGAGGTGGATTTGCTGTAGGTGGTTTTACTAGCAATAAGGGTGAACTTGCAGATGATTACTTTAGAGTTACCAGCGATTCAATATTTGTTTCCACTCCAATTGTTGCCGGAGGTGATATATTAATTACAGGCGACTTAAACATTGGTGGTGGTATTGTTAATAAGCCAATAGTAGCTACTGTGGAAGTTTACCTTGATGACATGGCTAATATTATGGCTGAAATTATCAGCGATGGTGGTGGCGAGATTACTGAAATAGGCGTTTTATACGGAACAACTGAAAATCAATCAGATAGTTGGGTGAAATATCTGGTTGATGTCGCACTAATCTTTGATAACCAGTTTTTTGCCAATATTGATTTGATAGATCTTTTACCCGAAACAGTTTATTATGTTAGAGCTTTTGCGAGAAACTCAGCAGGTATAGGTTATGGCGAGATTATTAGTTTTGAAACTCCTGAAGGTACTGGCCCGGGTATTGTTATTGATGAAGATAGCAACGTTTACCCTACGTTGCTAATTGGGGGACTAAGATGGATGGTTGAAGATTTAAGAACTACTAAATATAATGATGGGTTTCCTATCAACACAGGTCTTGATAATTTAGATTGGTCTGAAACTTTTACCGGTGCCTTTTCGATTTACCCGCATGAGGGTGTTTTTGGAACTCAGGAGGAAATGATGGAGAATTATGGAGTATTATATAATTGGTTTACTGTTGAAACCGGTATTATATGCCCAGTTGGCTGGAGGGTTCCAACAATTAGTGATTGGAATGACTTAATTACGACTGTTGGTGGGTCAGGAGTTGCTGGAAGTGAATTAAAAAGTCAACGCACTGAACCTGACCCTCATCCCAGATGGAATGCCGGTAATGTTGCTACAAATAACTTTGATTTTTCAGCTCTCCCCGGAGGATATAGAGACATAACTGGAGTATTCTTTGGGTTGGGTAGCTCTGTAAATTATTGGACAGCTGCCGACGCTGGCTCAACAGAAACTTTTGCTTTAAACATTGCATTCAATTTCCCAAATGCTGTACAGCAATTATATAATAAAAATAATGGTTACAGTATCAGATGTGTTAAAAATTAATTAGTAAATAAATGATTCAAAATAAAATCCCCAAAAAATGAAAACAAAAGATATTTTACTACTTAGGCTTTTAATTGGTGTTTGCATAAGCTTAGTTTTTACATTGGCATCCTTTTCACAAGCTCCGGAAAAGATTAGTTATCAGGCAGTAGTTAGAGATGCAGGGAATAACCTTGTTTCTAATGCTAACATTGGATTAAAAATCAGTATTCTTAAAGGCGCTGATGGTGGAATTTCTGTTTATACTGAAACTCAAACTGCCCAATCCAACGATAATGGACTAATTTCGATTGCTGTTGGAGCAGGAGCAAGCTCAGATCAATTTGGAAACATTGATTGGTCGGATGGCCCGTATTTTATCAAAACAGAGATTGATAAAAATGGAGGAACTAATTATACTACTACTGCAGTAAGTCAATTGCTTAGCGTTCCTTATGCTTTTCATTCTAAAACTGCTGAGAATGTCCCTATTGGATCAGGATTAGGAGATTTACTTTATTGGGATGGAACCGATTGGGCTCCTATACCTCCCGGCAAAAATAAAACTGCTCTGATTCTTTGCAATGGTGTCCCTAAATGGGGTGGATGCGATGATAATGATGATCTTGTCTTTAGGGTCGCAAATAAAAATGATGTAAACGTTTTAGCTGTATTTAATGATGGTGTAGTTATAACTGCCGACAATAGAACAGGAGAAAAAACGGCAAGGGGTGGCTTTGCTGTTGGAGGTTTTACAACTCAAAAAGATAACTTTCAGGATTTTCTTGTTATAAGCCAAGATTCTGTTAGAGTGTATATTAAAGAAGAAGATTATGATGCTAAAACAGGAAGAGGCGGATTTGCAGTTGGTGGTTTCACTACTAATAAAGAAGGTGGAATAGACTTATATTTTCAGGTTACCAGCGATACTACTTATGTATCAACAACATTACTTGCAGGAGGCGATTTAACTGTATCAGGTGATGTTAATCTTGGCGGTTCAATCACCGATAAACCTACAGTGGAAACTATAATGGCATTTGGAATTACTTCTAATTCTGCAAATATGGGAGGTGTAGTTGTTTCTGATAATGGAAGTTATGTTTTTGAAAGAGGGATTTATTATAGCACTACCCCTGATCCTGTAAATACCGGAACTAAGGTTATTATGGGAGATGGAATAGGCACATTCTCTGATGCTGTATCTGGCTTGTTACCTGTAACTAGTTATTATTTTGTTGCTTATGCAACCAATTCAAAGGGAACTTCATTTGGAAGTGTACAAATATTTATGACATTGTTATCTAAAGAATAAATCAATTATTCTTTTCACTTTTTCGCATAATTGAGTTATGAACATTCTTTTTTATAGTTTGTTATTTGCTTGTATAATGTTTTTAAAACCTCAGGATATGAAGTTTAACAAGCTTACAAGCGAAGAAGAAAGGGTTATTGTTTATAAAGGTACTGAGATGCCATTTACAGGAGAATATTATAAAAATAATGCTTATGGTATTTATCAATGTAAAAGATGTAACTCTCCATTGTATTTGTCTTATGATAAATTTGAAGCTCACTGCGGATGGCCTTCTTTCGATGATGAAATTCCAGGGGCTGTAAAAAGACTGACCGACGCGGATGGAAAAAGAACTGAAATTGTTTGCGCTAAATGTGATGCTCATCTTGGCCATGTTTTTCAAGGAGAAGGTTTTACTGAAAAAAATATTCGCCATTGTGTTAATTCAATATCGATGATTTTTAAACCTTATGATGTTGCTGAAACTGCAATTTTTGCCGCAGGTTGCTTCTGGGGTGTTGAGTATTATTTTAAAAAGCTTTCGGGTGTAAAGGAAGTTACTTCCGGCTATATCGGAGGGAAAACAGATAATCCTTCATACGAGGATGTTTGTACAAGTGAAACAGGTCATGCTGAGGCTGTTAAAGTAATATATGATCCTGAAAAAGTAAGTTATGAAAAACTTGTTAAGTACTTTTTTGAGATTCATAACTTCGAACAACTTAACAGGCAAGGCCCTGATATTGGCACTCAGTATCGTTCCGCTATTTTTGTTGATAATGATTTGCAGAAATATCAAGCTCAAAGAATAATTGAGCTGTTAAATAAAAAAGGGTATAATGTAGCTACCACTATTGAGCCTGCCACAACTTTTTGGAAAGCTGAAAATTACCATCAGGATTATTATTTCAGAAAAGGTTCAACTCCTTATTGCCATTCTTATAAGAAGATTTTTTAAAGGCATTTTTCAATGCTTTCCCAAAAAAGTGTTGCTGCTTTTTCCCATGTGTAATGGTTTCTTTGTTTGCGCCCTTTTTCAATAAGCGAAATTCTGAAATCAATATCAGTTGACATTTTAATCAATGCCCGGCTTATTGATTCAATAGAGTATGGGTCGATAAGTATTGCAGCGTCTCCGGCAACTTCAGGCATTGATGTAATATTTGATGTTATCACCGGAACATCACAATTCATAGCTTCTATTATTGGTATCCCAAAGCCTTCAAATGTACTTGGATATACCATTGCCAATGCAGCTGCGGTTATTCGACCGAGGTTTTTTCTAGGTTGCCTTCCAATAAAAAGCACTCTATCCTTATGCTTCATATTGTTAAAGCTTTTAATGTAACATTTGTCAGAAAACATAGGAGCTCCGGCAACAACAAGCTTTACGTCGCTGTCAACTTTTTCGCAGAAAATATCAAATGCCTCTAAAAGTCTTGAAATGTTTTTTCTTGGATTTAACGCACCAACAAAGAGATAGTATTCTGAGCCACCTGTAATCTCTTTTTTAATGAATTCTCTTTCTTTATTACTAATTGGAATAAATTCATCGCTCGCCCCATTGCAAAGTATATCTATTTTTTCAGGGTTTGTTCCGTATGTTTTTACAATATCATTTTTAGAAAACTCTGACACAGTTCCTAATCTGCAGCTATCTTTTATGTATTTAGGCATAAACCACTGATAGAATTTTCTTTCTAAGAATGGAACGTTTTCAGGGAAATGAACAAAATTAACATCGTGAACAACTATGTATGATTTAATAAATTTTGGTACGTTAAATCCATCCGGTGATATAAATAGGTCAATCTTATTTCTTTTGAGTATAGGTGGAATTAAAAACCTAAACCATAAATACCATAATACCGGATGCCTGCATGGAATTCTTGTATGTACAGCTTTTACATTATCTGAAAAGATAAAATCTTTATCGTAAGGTCTGTCGAAAATAAATAGAAAATTATGCTCAGGATGTGCTTTAACCATCCTTTTTATTGTTTCATATGTAAACCAGCCAATGCCTTCCATCTTGTCTTTCAGCAGCAGGCGTGTATTAATTGCAATATTCATTATTTTGTATTATAATTGCTATCTATCTTCGCAAAAGTGCAACTTTTTTTTTAAAATTGTATTATATTTTATCCTTTTCGAAATTATCATTTAATTTTTATGAAACTCTTTTATCATGATAAAACAATTTGAAATATTGCTGCCCAACTTGTCTAGAGGGTATCATTTAATTACTGATCAAATTATTATGCAAGTTGGAGACTTGCCTGAAACAGGTATCTTAAATCTTTTTATTCATCATACTTCAGCAGGATTGTCTATAAATGAAAATGCTGACCCCTCTGTACGTGAGGATTTGGAAAGTATTATGAATAAGATAGTGCCGGAAAATCTTCAATTTATTACTCATACTATGGAAGGCGCAGATGATATGCCTGCACATGTAAAATCTGCTCTAATAGGTGTTTCGCTTTCGATCCCTATTTCCCAAAAGCGATTAAAACTTGGTACTTGGCAGGGGATATATCTTTGCGAATTTAGAAACCACGGCGGAAGAAGGAAAGTTACCGCCACAGTTATTG
>CAZRNU010000177.1:0-5656 GCA_964601515.1 uncultured Bacteroidales bacterium
ACAGAATATTGAGGTCTATTTTTCATCACTGGAGATGGATCTGGGCGAATATAATGCTGCGATTAGAATTTCAAATAATGCTGCAGATGATATCATTATTGATGTTGCAATGACAATTGTTATTCCAACATTCAACGTTGAATTTGTAATTGAAGATATTCAAGAAAACTCAATTGATGATGCTGTTATAACATTAGGTGAAATAACAAATGAAGCTGGAAATTATCAATTTGCAGCATTAGAAATCGGAATATATAACTATCACATTGAAAAAGACAACTATTTTACTTCAACAGGAACTTTAATTATAACCAATCAGGACATAATACTTAATATTACAATTATTCCGGATTATGCAGAGGTTTATACCGTAACTTTCTTTATAGAAGACGAGTTTGAAAACCCAGTTGAAAATGCCTATATAGAAATTGAAAAGCTTGGAAACTTTATAAGTAATGAAAACGGCGAAGTAATGCTTACGGCATTTGAATATAATTTTCAGTATAAGGCGAATAAGATTGGTTTTTATGAAGCTGCAAATGAAATATTTATTGATGAGGACTTAATTGTTCCGGTTACTTTGTATTATCTAAAGTTTGATGTTGTTTTAACGGCTAATCCGACTTCAGGTGGACTTGTGCTTGGCGGCAGGGAGTTTTATTATGGAGAGTATGCTACTATAATAGCCGAACCGTCTGAGTATTATAATTTTTTACATTGGAGTACAAATGATAGCTTTTTGTCTGATGAAGAAGAGTTTACTTTTCAGGTTTTTGAAGATTTTTATATAACCGGGAATTTTGAACTATTTAGATATAATATCTCAGCAACTGCAAACCCTGAAGAAGGCGGAAACATATCAGGTTCAGGGGAATATTTTCATGGTGAACCGGTTACTTTAATTGCTAATCCATCGGATGGCTACCAATTTGTAAAATGGACTGAAAATGATTATGACATTTTGGGCGCTGAAGCAGAATATACATTTAATGCTTATGAAGACAGAATTCTGGAAGCCCATTTTAGTCTTATCTCATATACTTTAACATTTTCTGTTGAAGATCAAGACGAAGTGAAAATACCTGATGCAATTATTACCCTAAACAGCGTTGATTATGAGCCGGGCTTTTATGTATTTGAAGATTTAGTGCCGGATACATACACGTATTCCGTTTCAAAAACCGGATATTATACAGTAAACGGAAGTGTTACTGTTTCAAATGCAGACATAATTTTGCCAATAGTTTTAAATTCTGAAGATACAACAATAGAATGCCACGGTAAAAATAATATAACAATCTTCCCAAATCCAACATCGGGGTATTTTTCAATTAACGCCGAACTTGAAACTATTGAAGTTCAAATATTTGATGTTTTCGGCAAAGCACTTATAAAAACCACACCCTATAAAACCTCTGCATTAATTAACATTAGTGATTTAAACCCGGGCATATACATTTTAAAGCTTAGTGTTGATGGTAAGCAAAGTTCTTTCAAAATCATTAAACAAAATTAGAATCAAAAAAAGGTTTGCTCTATAAAAGGCAATAACTTAACTTTGTAGGATTCTAAAAAAACATCTTATAAGTAATTTATTTCAAAAAGTTTTTCTAAGCTTCTTGCTTTGTCAAGTTTTTCTTAGTCAAATTATTACTCAAACATTAACCAAAAACAATTAAAATGAAAAGAAAACAAACTAATCTTTTAAGGATTTGTCTGTTATTGGCTTTTGTTTTTACAATTAGTTTTGTGAAAGCAACTGATATTCATAGCGGACAAAAATTACAAATTCAAGGCAAAGACCGTCATTATTCTACTCCGGAAAATACAAAAGCTTCCTCCGACCAGGAAATTTTTCATTCTCAGGCAGATATTGACAGATTTTTAAACCAACTTTCACCAAATGGGCAAAGAATTGTAGGAGGCGAGGATGCTGAAATTGAAGATTACCCATGGCAAGTCTCTTTACAGCTTACTCCTGCTTATGGCGGTGGTCACATGTGCGGTGGAACTATTGTAAATTCTGAATGGATTATTACCGCAAGCCACTGTTTGGTTTTCGATAATAATGGTGAGGATTTTATTCTTACACCTGCGCATGTCAGAATCAGGGCCGGCTTTACTGAGCTTAGCTCTTCTGACGGCGCATATTATGGTGTATCTCAAGTAATTGTACACCCTAGTTATTCATCAAACAGTCATAGGTTTGACATTGCACTATTAAAACTTGCAAGCGAAATAAACTTAGATAATCCGGCTACAAAAGCTGTTAGTATTGTTACACAGAATGATGCTTCAAATGGCTTAACGGATGCAGGTATAATGGCCAAAGTATCGGGATGGGGCACATTAACATTTGGAGGCTCTTCTCCAGACCATTTGCAAGCAGTTGAAGTTCCAATAGTTACTTCATCCAACTACTCTTCGGCATCGATTACTGCAGATATGATTATGGCAGGAGTAGCAGGAAAAGACGCCTGTCAGGGCGATAGCGGCGGACCTATGGTAGTTTCGGACGGAAACGGATGGTATAAACTTGCAGGAGTTGTTAGCTGGGGTAACGGTTGTGGACTTGCAAATTACCCGGGAGTTTATTCTAGAGTTAGCTATTTCGAAGATTGGTTGAAAGATCATATATCAACTCCTGACCCAAATCAATTCTCGACTGTTTTTTATGAGGATTTTAGCGACGGAGATATTCCTAGCGAATGGGTTAATGATGCTATTGCGGGTACTCCAACATTCCCGGGTTGGGAATGGACTCTCACAGGTGGTTCATACGGTGGACAATTGGCTTCTACTACTGCAGCCAATGGATATATGATTTTGAATTCCGACAAATATGGTAATTCTTCAGTTAATGAAGAAGCTGATCTTATTTCTCCTTCTTATGATTTAAGTGAATTTACAGAAGACATTTTTTTCTCTGTTGAGCATCTTGCAAGAACTTTCGGAAATGCTGATATAAGAATATACATTAGCACAGACAATTTCGGAACTCAAACAGAGCTTTACAGATGGCACGGCGCAGCAGCAAACGCATTCAACGGTCCAAATCCGGTTAAATCTGTTTTTGATATAACAGAAGAAGCTCAAGGGCAAAGCAATGTTAAGTTTAAATTTAAATGGCTTGGTAAATATGATTATTGGTGGCTGGTTGATGATTTCAAAATTTTTATTGAAAACACACCATGGAATATTGAGTTTGTTGTAACTGACGGGACCAATCCTTTGGAAGGAGCTATGGTTTTCACACAATACGACGGGCAAGTGTCTGAAACAGATGAATTCGGCGTTGCTATACTCAACCTATACGAATCAAATTACGAAATATACGCTTCAAAAAACGGTTATTACCCATATAGTTCAACAGTCGAAATTACAGAAGACGGGCAGATTGTTAATATAGTAATGGAAAAAATTCCTTTCCCGGAAATTGTCGTAACCCCTGAAAGCATTTCTATTGAAGTAAAACAAGGATTTACTAATACAAGTGTAATGAATATAGAAAATCCGGGTGATGCTGACCTTGAATATTATCTTTATGCTTTTCCTGATTTTAACAAAAAATATCATGAGTATAATGGGCAGGTTGCTCATTATGAAGGCTACTCCAATACTGCACAAATTGGAGCTTTAAAAGGAGTTTTTAATCTCGCTAACTCAGCTGATGAAAGGAACATAGGAGAATCAGTAGAAATTTATTATGATAATGGTCCGGCAAATGGAGTTGGAACAAACAGTTCATCATCATGGATTTCAGCCGTTCGCTTTACTTCTGATGAACTTGCCCAATACTATAATAATTACGAGCTTAGTAAAGTAAAGATTCATGTTCGCACAAACCAATTCTCAAATGTAACCTTAAAAGTTTGGGAAGGCGGTTCAATGAGTGGACCCGGATCAGAAATATACTCTCAAAACATTACAACGTCTGTAATTGTTGATAACTGGACTATACATGAACTGTCAGAACCTATTTCTCTTCAAAACGGATTGGAGTATTGGATTGGCTATTCCATAAATGCAACAGGAGGATACCCTGCATCAACTGACACCGGTCCAATGGAACCCAACAAGGGCGGATGGATATATTTCAGTGGATCTTGGACTTTGCTTCCTGATTTAAGTGCATCCCTCAATTCTAACTGGTGCATTAGAGGAATACTTGACCCGGTTGAAGGCGCAGATTGGATTTCTTTTGACATAACCCAAGGGATTGTTGAACCTTTGCAAAATACTGATGTTGAAATCACATTTAATGCTTTAGGCTTGGATTTAGGAGAATACAAAGCAAATATTCTTGTTGTAAACAACACAGGAGAAAACATTGTAGTTCCTGTAACAATGACTGTTATTCCTGCTACTTTTGATGTACAATTTGTACTACAAGACCCGGATGAAAATCCAATTATTGATGCTACAATTCAGCTTGGAACTACTACTAACGACCCGGGCTTGTATTTATTTGAAGATGTTCCGGTTGGATACCATACATATACCATCACAAAAGATGGATATTTTACCGCAAATGGTATTGCTCCTGTAATAACAGGAGATCTGACTTTGTATATTACATTAATTCCTGACGATGCAACTGTTTATTCTGTGGATATTACAGTACTTGATGAATTTGAAAACCCAATTGAAGATGCATTATTCTCAATAGAGAGCATTGGCAGTTTCCTTTCTGACGCAAACGGACAGCTTTCATTTATAGCTCTTGAAAACACTTATAATATTTCAATATCAAAATTCGGATTTGAAATACTTGAAGATGAACTGCTAATAGAAGAGGATTTAAATCTATCTTATAACCTAACGTATTTACGTTATGATGTAGTTTTATCGCCAAATCCATTTGAAGGTGGAACACTAACCGGTGCAGGAGAATATTATCATGGTCAAACAGCTACCGTTACAGCTGAAGCAGCTGAATTTTACAACTTCTTACATTGGAAAAGGGAAGGAGTAATAGTTTCTGATGAAACTGAATATTCATTTGAAGTATTTCAAAATACCCTATTATCAGCTCATTTCGAACTATTCAAATATAACATTACTGCAGTTGCAAATCCGGTTGCAGGAGGCACAATTACCGGCACCGGAGAGTATGAGCATGGAGCAACAGTTACCCTTACTGCTTCTCCGGCATCGGGTTATCATTTTGTAAACTGGACTGAAGATGACGAAATTATAGATGGTGCATCAGCTACATATTCATTTACAGCTCTTGCAGACAGAGATTTAGTAGCTAATTTCGAACTAAATCGATACACACTAACATTTGTAGTGAAAGATGCAGAAGGTAATAATATCTCAGACGCAATAATTACTCTCAATGGAGAAGAAAATGATCCGGGAGTTTATGTATTTCCAAATTTACTTCCCGGCTCATACAATTACATTGTATCTAAAGAAGGATATTTTGATGCAAACGGAAGTGTATCTATTACAAATGCAAACAAAACTCAAAATGTAATATTGAATATTGATAATACAAACATATCAGATGCAACAATTCAAAATGTAAGCATATATCCGAATCCCACAGCAGGAATATTCTACATTAGTGCAAAAGATAACATAAATGAAATATTCATATATGACATAACCGGAAGAAAGCTTAAACAAATTTCTGCTAACATTAGTGAAA
>CAZRNU010000178.1:0-5612 GCA_964601515.1 uncultured Bacteroidales bacterium
CATCTTTCAACCCATAATTTGTATAATTTTGTTTTTCCCTATCCCCGTATGAGTTGTCAGGAAATCTTGAGTTTTTCATTTTCACTGTTCTACAGAAAGTTGTTTAAGATAAATTAGCGCCCAAATAGAAATCAAATTTTGACAAGAAAAATTCTGATTGAACATAAGCGTCATAAGTGTTAATATTGGCTATATAGTCGTATCCAAATCGGTCTCCTTCATAAACAACACGATTTGGATTATTAATATCAACCTGCGCCATATTGGGATCATCAAAATCGCGTTCAGCAAATTGATCAACATCGTACCAAAAATCGCCTCCAAGCAGGTCGCTAACAACTTTAAATTGATATCCTCTGTGAATGATTGCACTTGCGCCACCGCTTACAATGATGTTTTCTTTGATAGCAGATTCCATATTTGTAGTAAATGTATATCTATCATGGTCTATTCTACGCTCTTCAACCATGTATTTGGAACGATTACCAGTAACTGTATTCCCTTCAATTCCAAAAGCATCTCTTACAGAAAATAGGTTTTTCACATTCGCATTATAATAATCGTCCCACTTTAATTGTCTGAATGATTCATCATTTTGCCAAAGATTGGTATAATAATCGGCCATTGCCTGATCATTTTTATAATAACTTGGCAAATAACGGTAATAATCAGGTCTTGGGTCGGCTGAATCGTACCAGTTTAGAGCTGTTCTTCCGCCTCTCCCAAAACTATATGCAAAAGATGTTGTGAGTTTTGTTTTTTCATTCACATTCCAATAATGAGAAAGTATAGATAATGGTTGGTGATATTGTCCAACTCTGGCATTTCTTTTTTCACCATCTTGGAACCCCCAGTTTGGATTGTAATAGTTTGTACCTGCAAGGTCGTATGCTTCCTGCGTAGCTACACCGGGTGCACCACTTTTAGAAGGAGCTCCCATGAACACAAAGCCAAGACTGTGACTGCTGTTAAACTTCTTTTCAGCAGAAAGAAAATAGCCCCAGGCATCATAGAATGTACCATCAACATAACCTTCTTGTGCCCATCTTCTAGAACCGGATACTACCAATGCCCATCCATTATCAAGAAGCCCCGAAGCATATGTAAGCATTACACGATTTCTATAATTTCTGTTTGCTAGTGAATAGCTGGCCCTAGATGTAGCTCCATACTCTGAAGCTCTGACGCTAATATCTGTAGCACCTCCAATACTTCCAAAAGTTGATCGTAAAACTCCAATTCCGTTATAACCTTCCGACATTCTTGTAGCATCATTTAATCCACCCCAATTTGAATAAAATGCTCTTCCGGTCTCCATATCATTTACCGGGATACCGTTCATTAATACAGATGTATTTTCCCCATCGTAACCTCTGATACGATATCTGGCCTGGCCAAAATCAAATCCGGCAGTGCTAACATATATATCTCTCGACCCTTGTAGAAGCCTTGATATATCGTGTGATTGAGTATCACTATCTATATCATCAGCAGTCAATGCAACTGTTGGCACATCAATAACCGTTTGTTCTAAAATAGCAGGCGCAGTTACAAGTTCGGCCACTATGTCTCCTATCCCTTCCACAACTATCTCAATAGTTGTCATTCCTGTTTGCTCAATCACAATGATTTCACCAATTTTTGTTTCAATAACAAAAACCCCAGCATCATCAGTTTGGGCTGATTCAGTTGAATTCTGTATGCTAATATTGGCACCAACCACAGGCTTTCCGTCAACTGAACTAACAACTTTACCTCTTAGTTGAAAGGATTCAGTTTGAGCACTGGAAATTAAGGAAATTCCGAGGAAAAACATTAAAATAATAAGATAAATCCGATTCATTTATTTGTAGTTTTAGTTAAAAAATATTGAGGAATAATATTACTCCGTAATTTATTTGAATCTTTTGAGTTTTAATATTTCTTAGCAGAAAAAAACATTATTTTTGTGAGGTTCAAAATTAAGCAAATAATAGTTACGCGTTGTAAGTTTTATTTTTTTTTGGCAATAGCATTAATACAATATTTTACAACTTCCTAAAAACGATATCATGAAATTACAAACTTTAGTAAGACCAACAAAATCATTTTTCTTATTAACATTATTTACTGTTTTGTTTTTTACTAGTATTGACAAAGTAAAATCTCAAAACTCATCTGAGAAACAAGAATATATTGTTTCTGTAATTGGATTTTATAATGTTGAAAACTTATTTGACACAATAAACGATCCCAAAATTAACGATGTAGAATTTACTCCCGAAGGTTCAAATAAGTGGAACAGCAAAAAATACTTTGAAAAACTTGATAATTTGTCTCAGGTAATTGAACAGTTAGGCGTTCAGGAATATACTCCGGATGGAGTTGCGGTATTAGGACTTTCAGAGGTTGAAAACAGAAGAGTACTGGAAGATCTTGCAAAAACAGAAAGGTTAAAAAGCAGAAATTATCAGATTGTTCATTATGATGGTCCTGATGGCAGAGGTGTTGATGTAGCATTTTTCTACAATCCAAAATATTTTAAATACATCAGCAGCAAGCCACACAAAACAGTTGTAGAAGGCTTTGATGATTTCAGAACACGTGATCAGCTTTTGCTAACCGGGGAAATGCTAGGAGAAAGAGTTCATTTTATTGTTGCACATTGGCCAAGTCGAGTGGGTGGAGAAAAAAGCAGCCGCCCAAGAAGAATTGCAGCAGCTAATATTGCAAGAAGTATAATTGACAGTATTCAGGCAGCTGAACCAAATGCAAAAATATTTATGATGGGCGACCTTAATGATAACCCTGATGATATTAGCGTTAGAAAACATTTAAGAAGCAATGGCAATATTAACAAAGTGAAGGACAATGAATTGTTTAATCCTTTTTATGAATTATATAAAAAGGGAATAGGTTCAAATGCATACAGAGATACATGGAGTTTATTTGACCAAATTCTGCTGAGCCCCGGGTTAATAAAAGGAGAACATGAAACATTTCAGTACTGGAAACGTGAAATTTTTAACAAACCTTTCTTGGTACAACCTAGTGGAAGATTTCAGGGCTATCCTTACAGATCATTTGCCGGAGGTGCTTATTTGGGAGGATATTCAGACCACTTTCCTACTTTAGTTTATTTGCTAAGAAAAAAATAACAAAACAAATTGAGTTAGACTTTTTAGTTAAGAAATATGCCAAAAACAATTATCGCAATTTCTGAGGAGAATATCAAAAAAGGAATTGTCTCAACGAAAAAAAAACCTAAGAGGAAAAAGGTTAAATACAAAAAACTATCATTAAAAATAACTGCATTCCAGTTAGAAGCAATGACGAAGTTTTGCAATAGGCATAAAACAACACCGGTAAGATTTCTAAAATCTTTAGTTCAAAAGCAAGCTGCAAAGTACAAAGCTGAAATGCCTATTAGTTATACTTCACCAAATCAACTGCAGCTTTTTGATTTTGAAGAGAAGAAAATAATTAAGAGTAAGAGAAAAAAATAACATTTAACAATTCTCAAAGAAAGTGCTATTAATTTTATAACCAATACCTTTAACAGTAACAATAGATTCTTCTCCAATCTTTTCTCTAAGCTTTCTAATATGAACATCTATAGTTCTATCGCCTATGAATGTATCGCCCCAAACCCCGTCGAAAATCTCATCTCTTGTGAAAACTTTCCCTTGTTTAGATGCAAGCAGTTCTAGCAAATTGAATTCTTTTCTTGGTAAGATAATTATTTTCCCTTTTAGGTTAATTTGATATTGTTCTCTATCAATAACAAGCTTGCCAATTTTAATTTCGTCGGAAACTATTTTCTCTTCATTTCTTTCCGGTTTACCCTTTCTTTTAAGCAAAGCTTCCACTCTCTTTATCAAGACTTTCGGGCTTATTGGCTTAACGACAAAATCATCAGCACCGGCATCAAATCCGGCAATTTGAGAATAATCTTCTCCCCTTGCTGTAAAAAACATAATAAGACTGTCATTATTTTGACCAATCTCTTTTAGAGTCTCGCACACTTGAATACCATCCATTCCCGTCATCATAATATCGAGAATAATAACATCAGGCTTTTTCTTCACCGCAAGGTCTATTGCATCTTTGCCATTGTTTGCGGTATAAACTTCATACCCATTGGCTGAAAAGTTAAACTCAAGGAATTCAAGAATATCTTCCTCATCGTCAACAAGTAGAATTGATTTTTTATTCATGTGAGCAATTTTGATTTTTAATAGATACAAAATAATTTAATTATTGTAAAGATTTGATTGAGGATATATTAAGAAAATATTAAGAAAGAAAAAGCCTGATGAAACTAATCCACCAGGCTTCAAACAACATGAAGAGAAAATTACTATTGTAATCCTATAGTCCAGCCTTGAGCCCATGCAGGAACACCTGCGCCTGCGCCTGCGCCTGTGGCACTTTCATTTTCAGTATAAAAACCTTCAGGAATTTCCACTGTGTCACCTGCGTCATTTCGTGCAGTAACATTTACTACGCAGTCAATAAATTTTACATTTGTAACAGTTAAATCAGTTCCCATGTATCCATTACTAACGTCTCCTGAAACTCTAATTCCATGTTTCCAGTTTTTAAGAACAACGTTATTAAGAGTTCCTTGAGTACCCGCTCTGAGCTCCATACCTTGAGGTTCATTGCCTTGATCACCGCTGCCAATTAAAGTTACATTAGAAATTGTTGGGTTAGCAACCGGTGTAGCGTTATGATCAGTTGACCAGTTGTCGCATTCCATACCTCTGTTGCCATAACCCTGATCATTTTTCCCGAACCAAAAACTTCCTGAACCTGACCAACCTTCTGTCCAGTCGAACATATCATCTTCAGTATGAGACGATACAATATAATTTGCACTTACAGTACCACCATAAAACTCGATACCATCATCTGCGTTTTCATAAATTTGAACATATTCAACTACAGTACCACTTCCAACTCCAAACAATGAGAACCCATTATATTCTTTTTCACTATTAAATGCAGCACCAGAGTATTCTATTCTTAAATATCTGACAACACCTGAGTTGTCATCATCAATATTTCCACCGTATGGGCTATCGCCAACTTCTGAAAGTCCACCACCTGAATTGCAAGTAGCTCTTCCGCAAATAACCAATCCACCCCAGTCGCCGGCTTTTTTAGTAGCCAAACCTGATGTCATAACAACAGGAGCTTCTTTTGTTCCGTTTACAAAGATTTTTCCACCTTGCTTTACAATAATTGCAGCAGAAGTACCGCCTGTAGCTTCAATTAATGTTCCGGCAGGAATAACCAGCTCAGCTCCTTCATTCACTAAAACCAACCCTGTGAGCTTGTATGTTTTCTCAGAATCAAGAGTGTAGGTGCCTTCAGTTAATTCTCCCTGAAAATTTTCAGGATCAATTTGATTAAGATCATCATCATTGTCATCTTTATCGCAACTTACAGTAGCGATTGAAATTACAGCTAGCAGACAGAATAGTTTAAATAAGTTTTTCATCATTTTTTTGTTTAATTGTTAATAATTGATTTACGACGCAAAAGTATCACCGCCAATTTTTTTTGCTATTAAGTCAGTTTTATAATTGCATTAAGATTAGGTTAAGTAGATTTAGATTTTAATGATT
>CAZRNU010000179.1:0-5602 GCA_964601515.1 uncultured Bacteroidales bacterium
TGATGCTGCATGCAGCGGTGCTCCGGGAAAAATGGAATACAAAGGAGTTTTTACTGCAAACAAACAACAAATATTTCATCAGGGCCCTTTTGAAGAAGGAACAAATAATATTGGCGAGTTTCTTGCTATTGTTCACGCCCTTGCTTATTGTAAAAAAAATAATTTGAATATTCCTGTTTATTCCGATAGCAAAACCGCCATGAAATGGGTTGCTGATAAAAAAGCAAAAACTAAGCTGGAACCTAGTGCCAAAAATGAAGAGCTTTTTGATTTATTAGATCGAGCTGAGTTTTGGCTTCAAAATAATCAGTGGAATAATAGAATTTTAAAATGGGAAACTAAAGCCTGGGGCGAAATACCTGCCGATTTTGGAAGAAAATAATATAAAAAACTTATTTACGTTTTTTGAATAACAATTTTTATCTGAATGACTAATTCCGCAAAGCAAAACATAAAGATTATCTGGCAGTTTATTAAACTAGCACTTATTTCAGGAATTGTATTTATCCTGGTAGTATTTGTAACTCTTTCTCTGTTGGCATGGATTTATCGCGATAATATAAAAGAAGCTTTTATAAAAGAACTGAATAAAAACATTAAAACTGAAGCTTCAATAGGTAATATTGGGGTGAATTTTTTCCGCAGTTTCCCAATGGTTTCAGTTACACTTCATGATGTTGTTGTTCTTGAGAATGCTCCTAAATTAGAAAAAGACACTCTTCTTTCAGCTCGAAGGGTATACTTTCAATTTAATGTTTTAGATGTTATTAAAAAACAATATCAGGTAAAGGAACTTGAAATATCTCTGGCTGAGTTTAATCCGGTTATCTTTAAAGACGGCACTGTAAATTATATTGTCTGGGAATCTGATTCTACAGATGATTCTCAAAACAATTTGGTATTTGATTTTCAAAGAATTATCTTAAAACGCGTAAGAGTAAATTATAGCGACTATTTCACCAAACTCAATGTTTCTTTTCTTACTCATAATGCAGATATAAAAGGCTTATTCAAAGAAAGTGAATATAATCTATCAATAAATGGTGATTTTTTTACTGAAATTGTTAAATACGACGAAACAGAATATGTTGCATACCAAGACACTAAAGTTAATTTAATTCTGGATGTGTTTGAAAACAAGCTTTTTGTGTTCAGATATGGCGGAATCATAATTAATAAGCACGAGTTTGATCTTACTGGAGAATTAGATTTTAGGGGTAATTTCGCCTTTCTTGATTTATCAATAGAATCAGACAGACTTAAACTTCAGAATCTGATTGCAGATTTGCCTGATTTTGTTAAGTCGTACCTTGAAGATTATCGCGTTAAAGGTGATATTACATTTAAAACTAAAATTTCAGGAACATTTTCTAATGTAGTTAATCCTTTTGTTAGCGCAGAGTTTAGTATTGCTAATGCTGAAATAAGCGATAAAAAGAAAGAGGTTAGAATGAAAAACCTTAGCTTCACCGGGAAATATAATAATGGAAGATTTAGAAATCTTTCTTCTTCTGCTCTGATAATTAAGAATTTTGCTACTCAACTAAACAATGGCTTTCTTGAAGGAGATTTATTTGTACTGAATTTCAACAGACCTGACATTGAATTATCGATTTCTTCGAAAATGCAAATCTCAGATATTATTGAATTCTTCAAATTAAACAACATTCAAAACCCTGAAGGGCAAATCGATTTGCAACTTTCTTTTTCAGGCTCAATTAGTAATGGGCAAGAATTTCGCCCTGTTGATTTTGTTAACAGTGCGTCTAAAGGAAAACTTTCCTTTCAAAATCTGAGCTTTAAGTTGAAAGATGATATTAAAGATTATAAAAACTTCACGGGTAGTTTTAGTTTTAATAATAATGACCTTATTGTTGAATCTTTTAGTGGGAATGTAAGCTCAAGCGATTTTTCAATTAATGGTAGCTTTAGGAACTTTCTTTCCTACGTGTTTTTTGAAAATCAGAAGCTTTTTGTTGATGCTAAGTTAAAATCTGAGTATGTAAATTTGAATGAGCTTCTGGTTGATGAGTCCTCAGGGAAAGACAATAAATATAAGCTGAGTTTTTCCGACAAGCACGATTTTAATCTTTCAGCAGATATTAATCAAATTAAGTTTCAAACCTTTGATGCCGAAAAACTTAAAGGGAAATTATACTTGAGTAACAGAGTCTTTATGGCTGAGGATGTTTCTTTGAATACAATGAGCGGAAAAGTTTTTCTCGCAGGAACGATTGACGGAAGAAATGATGATGTTTTAAAAGTTAAATGTGTGGGAAGTTCTGAAAATGTTGAAATACAACAGTTGTTTTATCAAATGAACAATTTTGGGCAACAAGAAATAATGGATAAACATTTAAAAGGTAAATTAAATGCAACCTTGCAATTCTCTGCCAATTGGTCTTCTTATTTGGATATTGATTTGAAATCTATTGAAGCAAATGCCGATCTTAAAATAGAGAACGGAGAACTAATTAATTATGAGCCTGTTTTAAAATTGTCGAGATTTATTAAAATAGGCGATCTCGAACATATTAAGTTCTCCACTTTGGAAAATAAAATCTCAATTAAGGATGAAACCATTAGTATTCCTTTTATGGAGATTAATTCAAGTGCTATAAACATAAAGCTTTCAGGAGAACATAAGTTCAATAATGATATAAATTATCGTTTACAGGTTTTACTTTCAGATGTGCTAGCGCGTAGAAATCGCCAAAATCGTAATCCCCAGGAACAATATGGAGATATTATTGATGACGGCAACCATACAACTCTATATATTCTGGTGACAGGAAATATTAGTAATCCGGTTTTTAAATACGATAGAAAAACCAGGATGGAAAAAGTTAAAGAAGATTTTAAACAGGAGAGAAAAAACCTTTTAGAAGTATTACGTAAAGAGTTTAAAATATCCAAAGATACCATCCTAGAGGAAACCCCTCCGGAAGAAGTTCAGAAAATCAAAGAGAAGAGAGAAGTTAAAAAGCGAGAGGAAGGTAATTTTATAATTGAATGGGATTAGGGCGTAGGGCATAGGGCATAGGGCAGAGAGCTGCTAAATAATAAAACACCCTAACATTTAGGATAATCCGAAAATGTTAGGGCGTTTTTTAAAAAGATATTTCTTTTCTTACAATGTTCCTGAGATAAGGAATGTTGCAGCAAAAGCAACGATTGCATAAAGCTCAGGGAATACAGCAAGAATCATCGTATTACCAAATACGTTGTATCCTGAACCAATGGCTGCAATACCGTTTGCGCAAACTTGTCCCTGACGGATAGCTGATAAAAGACCAACAAATCCTAAAGCTAAACCTGCTCCGAAAATTGCAGCTGCAGTAGGCCATGTAATGTCTGCTGTAAGATATCCGGATAGGATAAAATATCCCATAAATCCGTAAAGACCTTGAGTTCCCGGTAGCGCACTTAATATTAGGTAGTTACCGAAAGCGTCGCTGTTTTTCTTTAATGCTCCAACTGCAGCGTTACCGCCCATTGAAACTCCATAAGCACTGCCAATGCCGGCAAGTCCTATCATTAATCCTACTCCGATGTAAGCTAAAATAATTGGTTCCATAATTTTGATGTTAATTTAGTGAGACTTTAAGTTAATTTTCTAAATGGATTGTATTTATTTCCTCCTCCGGCAAATCCGGCATTCTTATAAAATTCTACAAAGGTCAGACGCATTGGGTGAACAAAAGAACCCAATCCCGACATAAAAATATTGATTGCGTGCCCAATCACAAGTATTATTATCATAAAAACAATACTCAAAACGGGTATACTTCCGCTCATTGAAACAGCTAAACTGTTGAACACATATCCCATAATTGCACTTGAAATTCCCAATGCAAATAACCTGATATATGAAAGCATATCCCCTAGAATTCCTGTTGCCATATTATATACTCCCCATAATCCAACTCCAACATTCATGAAAATGTTGCGCTTTAAATTATTGAGTAATAATATCATTACACCACTAACTCCAACTAATGCATAAAGAACTGTATTAAGCTCTTCCATTGGAATTTCTGCAAAATGGCTTACCAAAGCAATTATTACTAATCCCAATAATAAAACTACCCAGCCAATAGTACCAATGGCATAACTTATACCAAGCTGTTTGATTTCATTAAACACCTTAATGATTAACCCGAATATTATCTGAATTCCCCCAAGTACAAGCGAAAGGTTAAATAATATCTGATTTATATCAGTCCCTTGCTCTTTAAACATTGCCGCAAGATCTCTGTAAATTGGCAGATTTGTTTCATATAAAGGAATTCCGAAGAATGTACCTCCAATCAGACCAAAAAGAATTGTTGATAACCCTAGGTAAAAAACAAGGCTCATAACTTGCTTCATCTCTTTCTGAACTTTTCTTTTTGCTGCCAAAGCTCCAATTGCCAGAATCAAACCATATCCGACATCTCCAAGGCAGAATCCGAAAAACAGCATATAGAAAGGTGCAAAGAAAGGAGTCAGGTCGAGTTCATCATACTTTGGCAAAGAATAAAGCTCACCTAAAACCTCAAACTTTTTGGCAAACTTCTTATTCTTTAGAAGTATTGGCGCATTTTCTTCCTTTTCAGGTTTTTCGGCAATGAAAAGAATCTTATTCTTTTCAAGGAATGCATTAAGCTCTTCGCCTCTGTGTTCAGGCGCCCAGCCTTCAAGCATCATTATTTTTTCTTCAGCTTCTTTCCGAGTGTTTTCAATTACCTTTTTATAATCAGTAACTTCAACAACAGATAAGAAATGATTATTAATAGCATCAATACTTTCAGAAGCATGCTTATCTAATTTGCTATTAATTTCTTCAAGAGCCTTTTCAAGGTTTTGCTGATTTTGAGTTAAATGAGAAACAGAATATTCCGGCGTTCTCACTTCTTCAGCATCTATTTCTAATTCTTCTCCTTCTTTGTGAAATCCAACAAAGTATAATAATCCTGACTGCTGGTTTATAACCTGTATAGGATATTGTTGCTCCCATTCAGGATTGTACTTTCTTATAGAAACAGTAAAAAACTTAATAAAAATGCCGTTTTCCTTAAGTATGTTGATTTTTTCAATATCGAAACTTCCCCAGGGCTGAATATGCTGAATTTCTTTTTTCAGAATGCTAAGTTGCTGATTTTTGGTTTCAATGTCCAAAAGCAACGATTGAACTTCCTCGTAGGCTTTTTCGCCATCTACATCATTATTCTTAACAATCTCTTTCTCTCTTTTCTTAAGTTCTCTGATAACGTTGTTGATTTGTCTGATGTGATCATACTTTTCTCTGATTTCTTCAGACACATCTTTTTGCTTTTCATTCACATGAACAACGCCAAGAGCTCTTAATTCTTCAAGAAATGTTTCGTATTCCTTGTGGTAAACCAGGAAGGAATATTTTAGCATAGGAACTATCATACGCTTTCCTCCAATTTTTCTTCCATTGCCTGGATTTTACTTTTAACTATTTTTTGAGACGATTTAGAAAGGTTTGCACTAAATCTTGCGATAAATGCTTTAAGCTCTTGAATACGTTCTTCTTTTTTCTTATTTTTATCAGCCATTAGTTTTTGCATGAGTTGTGAGGATTCCATCCAAAAAT
>CAZRNU010000180.1:0-5590 GCA_964601515.1 uncultured Bacteroidales bacterium
CCGACCAGCTGATTACAAATCAGCTGCTCTGGCCAACTGAGCTACATCGGCATTTATTTTCTGTTTTTGTTTTAACTGTAGCAAAAAGAACCGAATTAAAACAAAATGCAGACCTTGTGAAAAAGGTCTGCAAATGTACGAAAGATTTAAAAACTACCAAAAATTAATTCATTTTTTTTTAAAAAAAATATTATATGCTCATAATCAGGACATTCTATTTGCCTCTGATTTTTTCTTTTCTCTTTTGTATTTGTTTTCTAAGGGCATCAATGGAGCTATCTACAGCTTCTTCAAATGTTTTTGCTTGTTTTTTTGCGAAAAGATCATTTCCCGGAATAATAATTTTTATTTCCGCTATTTTATTCTCATTTGTAGATGATTGATTTAGTTTTAGTGTAACTTCACTTCCAATTACACCGTCAAAGAGGTTTGCAACTTTTGAGAGTTTTTCTCTAACAAAGTTTTCTAACTTAATGTCAGCTTTAAAGTGCAAAGAACTAATAGTAACTTCCATAATTTATCCTCCTTTTTTTATGCCTTTGGATGGGCTTGTTTATATACTTTTTTTAACTTATCTATAGTGTTATGTGTGTATACCTGAGTTGCGCTCAGGTTTGAATGTCCAAGTATTTCTTTTATTGCATTAAGGTCTGCGCCTTCATTAAGCATGTGAGTGGCAAATGTGTGCCTTAAAACATGCGGGCTTTTTTTGTTTATTGTACTTACTAAGCCCAAATATGAATTTACAATCCTATAAGCAAATTTACTATATAATTTATTCCCTTTGTCAGTTATAAAAACATATTCTGTATCTTTTATATCATTATCTAAAATGTATTTGTTTTTTTCTTCAATATAATACTGAAAGGTTTTTTTTATTGAAGGTATCAACGGAATTATCCTTTGTTTGTTTCGCTTTCCTGTAACTTTTACAGTCATGCTTGCCAAATCAAAATCATGATTTTTTATATTAGTAAGTTCTGAAAGCCTCATTCCTGTGGCGTAAAACAATTCGATTAGAAAACGTGCCCTTAAGCCATTAAAATCATTAGTAAATATATTTTCATCAAATAAGCTTTCAATGTTGTCTTTACTTACAAATACCGGCAGTTTTTTTGGAGTTTTAGGTGATGAAACCTTCTCCATGGGGTTTTGATTAATAATATCTCTTTGTAATAAATACTTGTAGAATGCTTTTAAACTGGTAATCTTTCTGTTTACACTTCTTGGAGTAACGCCTTCATTTATTAGCTCAGCAAGCCAAAGCCTAAGTTGCTTATGACTTACTGCATTAATATGAGATTCTGAATAATTTGTTTGAATAAAACTTGCAAACTGAGTGAGATCATTTCTGTATGATATTACGGTATTGATTGAATACCTTTTTTCAAGTTGTAAGTATTTTAAAAATGATTCTATGTGCATATTAAAAAAAGAAATTCTTGCTAAATTTAAGAAAATTAAATGTCTTTAGCAAGAATTTCTAATAAAAAATCATACAACAATATTACATATTGTCTTGTTGATTTTGCATGCGTTGCTTATATATAGCTTTGATTTTTTCTTCACGCTTAATAACCGATGGCTTGTCAAATTTTTGTCTTTCTCTTAGCTCTTTTAAGATGCCTGTTTTTTCGAATTTGCGCTTAAGTTTTTTCAAAACTCTATCAATGTTTTCGCCTTCTTTTACTGGAACAATAATCATTTTACCTCTTTCTTTTTATTGTAAATATTGTGTTTTCTGATATTTCTTAAAAACTATACTCTTTTTGTGGGCTGCAAAGTTATAAATTATTTAATACCCAAAAAAGTTTTACTAAAAAAATTAAACATTATATCATAAAATTTTTCAACATGCTAATTGTAAAAGTAATTCTATAGTTTTTTTAAAATAAAGTCAGTCATGATTTTATATAAATGAAGTCTTGAATTACCGCCAGATATTCCATGATTTCTGTTAGGATATATCATTAGATCAAAATTTATATCATCATCAACTAATGCATCAATCATTTCCATTGTGTTTTGATAATGAACATTGTCATCGGCAGCACCATGAACTAATAAAAAGTTTCCTCTAATTCTGTGTGTATGATTAATGGGGGCAAAATACTCATATCCCATTGGGTTCTCTTGAGGCGTGCGCATATATCTTTCAGTATAAATGGTATCGTAAAATTTCCAATGTGTTACAGGTGCAACTGCTATTGCTGTTTTGAAATAATCTGAACCTAATGAGATACATAAAGAGCTCATGTATCCACCATAGCTCCATCCAAATATTCCTATTCTTGATTCGTCAATGTAATCTAGATTGCTCAGGTATTTTGCGGTTTCGATTTGGTCAATGGTTTCATATTTCCCAAGCTGCAAATAAGTCATTTTCTTAAATTCTTCACCTCTGCCTCCGGTTCCTCTATTGTCGACTGATACTACTATATATCCCATTTTTACTAGCATCTGATACCATATGCCATTAAAAGTGTCCCATTTGTTAGTAACAGTTTGTGAGCCGGGACCCCCATATACATATAATAATACCGGATACTTTTTGTTAGAGTCAAAATCAGAAGGTTTCATAATATACCCATGTAATAAAACATCTTCAGTGGTAGTAAATGAGAATAATTCCTTTTCTACAAAATTGTATTCCTGCATTTTATTTTTTAGCGCCATATTGTCTTCAAGAATTTTTATCAAACTTCCATCAGAATTATGTATTGAAATTAAAGCCGGAGTATTTAGTGTAGTGAAGAAATTTATAAAATATTTATATTTTTCTGAAAACACCGGATTATTATGTCCATTTTGTTCTGTGAGTCTCTTTATTGTGAGATTATCTATGTTTACAGAGTAAAGGTTTATAAATGCAGGATGATCTTCAAAAGCCGTATAATATGCAATTCCTGACTCTTCATTTATGCCAAGGAATTTTTCAATTTCCTTTTCTTTCGGGCTTAAAGGTTTTATAAGGCTACCTTCCATATTATAAAGATAAATTCTATTATAACCTTCAGCTTCACTTGAAATTATAAAGTGTTTATTGTCTTTTAAAAATTGAAGGTCGTTAGTTATACTTATATAATATTTGTTTTTTTCTTCGTACAAAATTGATGTTTTTCCTGTATTTGCATTTGCAATGAGCAACTCCAGATGATTTTGGTGTCTGTTTAGTTTTTGAATAGATAATTTCGATGCGTCATTTGTCCACATCATTCTAGGAATATATTGGTCTTTATTATCACCTAAATCTACTTTTATTGTTTTATTGTTTTTTACGTTATATATATGTATAGAAACAATTGCATTTTCTTCACCGGCTTTTGGATATTTGAATCTATATTCATATGGGTATAAGTCTCCATAAATAAGCATATTGAATTCTTTTACCCTGCTTTCATCAAATTTATAATATGCAAGTTTTTGATTATCGGGCGACCAGCAAAAGCCGTGAGTTAATTCGAATTCTTCTTCATATACCCAGTCCGCAAGTCCATTGATAATTTTATTGTACTCTCCATCAAAAGTTATTTGTTTAATTTTTCTTGTTTTTATTGAATAAATAAATAGGTTATTGTCTCGAACGAATGCAATACTATTACCGTCAGGCGAGAAAGTTGGTAATTGTTGTTTTGTTTCTTTTTCAAGAAGTGTAAGAGTTTTTTCTGCAATATTCCATATATAATGTCTTGCTTTGGTTGAATGTCTGTAAATTTCTTCTTCCTCTGTTGCAATAATTATTGAGCTTTCATCAGGGCTAAATGAATAATTATTTACATAAAAATTTTCTTTATACTCCTTGGGTAAAAAATCTGAAGAAAATACTGTTTCTATAAATTCACCGGTTTGATAATCATATATATTGATGGTATTTTGTTTTTCTAATTGTGAATATCTAAGACCATCTTGCATTGATCTGCCAAGTCTGATGGTTTTTGGAATGAATGTGCGTTCCTTCCAGATTTTTTCTAAAGTTATGTTATTATCGTTACTTGCTCTGACATTAAGTGAAAGTGCAAATAGTACAATTACAGCAATTATTAATTTAATCTCTTTCATCATAAATTGTTAAGATTAGATTATTGAAAAATATTAATAAAAAAACGAGTGTAAAAGTACTTAATTGATGAATAACTTGGAAATTTATTCGAAAAGACCGCTAATATCAAATTCATGCTTGTACAATTGAAGAACTTCATCAAGATTAAGAGTGTCAACTCTGTCTATTTTGTTAATTGAAGGGAGTTACCAAAGTTCTACATAGAAATCAAAAAAACTATAAAGCTTAATGTCAAAATACAAAAACTGCCTGCTCATGATTTCATGCCCATGCTCGAAAACCTTATAGACCTTTTCGTCAAGTGAAAGTTTGGAAAATTCTGAATATGTCATGTCAGTGTTTTTGTATTACAAATTTATTCTAATAATGAAAACGTTTGTATAATTTTAGATATTTTAAAAATAAATTCTGTTTAATGATAATTTTTGTTGTATTTCTTTTTTTGCAATCAATTAATAAACAGATGATTAATAAATATATTTCAAATCAAATTCAATGAACTGCATATGTTATACCAAAAACAAATCAGTGTGGATTAACGGTGTTATTTCGTATATAAAGATAGTATATGATTTATATAAATTTGTCAGTGTTTCCCTTAAATTGATAAGTGTTATTTACAGTAATTACCTATTTGTTTTTTAGTGTAATTTTATTTCCATAAAATTCCAATCTTTTTTATACTTTGGCGGAAATTTTTAAATAGGACAGATGAATAGGATAATCAAAAATATTCCAAATATGGTAACATGCCTAAATTTGTTGATGGGATGTGTTGCTTTGATATTTGTATTTGAAGGAAGTAAGCATTTAGCTGCTATTTTTATTGGTTTTGCTGTTATGTTTGATTTTATGGATGGCTTTTTGGCGCGACTGTTAAAGGCAAAGTCTAATATCGGTAAAGATCTTGATTCGTTATCTGATTTGATTTCATTTGGATTAGTGCCTGCTACGGTTGTTTTTATGTATATGCTTGATAGTAATAATTTGCCAATTATTTCATCAACAATTTGGCTTGCAGCATTTCCTGCATTTTTAATTACAGTATTTTCAGCAATACGTTTAGCAATTTTCAATAATGATTTAAGGCAAACAGATTCTTTTATAGGAGTTCCTACTCCTGCAAATGCAGCATTTTTTATGTCTTTTCCTTTAATACTTGAATATAGTTCGCCCGGAACGCCTATATATTTGGCGATACAATTATTAACGGCTAATTATTACAATCTTTTAATTCTTGTAATTATTTCTTCAGTATTGTTGGTTAGCAATATTCAATTATTTGCGTTAAAGTTTAAAACCTATGGAATTAAGGAAAATTATATTAGTTACTTGTTTTTGTTGATTACTTTATTACTTGTGTTTATATTATTTATACAAGCTATTCCGGTGATAGTTATTTTTTACATAATTTTGTCGCTCATAAAAAACATAATAGGAATAAATTAAAACTTTTATTGACTTATAGAAAATAAAACTGATATGAAATTTACTGCTGAAATAAATGTAATGCCACTAAAAGCCTTGCTT
>CAZRNU010000181.1:0-1258 GCA_964601515.1 uncultured Bacteroidales bacterium
ACAGTTGTACTTTCCGAGAAAAATGACAGAATGAATAGTGATAAAGCAGTAATTCCGGCTATCATAAATGCAAGACCAAATAAAATTGCAAAAACTTTAAATGCTACTCGAAAGAAAGATAGTATTGCATTTTCTAGTTTATCTTCAGATCTTCTTACTTCTCCTGCTTTTTTTTTTGACTTCCCAAAGTTTTCCTCAGAAAACTTTTCAAATTGAGCCTTTAGGTCTTTTAAATCCTCTTTGATAGATTTTTCGATATTTGAGACATTCACTCTTTCTCCTTTCATGGAGAGTTTTTCTGCTGTAGTTTCAGCTCTTGGAACAACAATCCACATTATTAAATATGCTAGAGGTCCGAACCCATAAAAGAAAGTAAAAACAACAAATGCTATTCTAACCCATGTAGGGTCAACATTCAAATATGCAGCCAATCCGCTTGCTACACCGGCAATGTATTTATTGTCGGGGTCGCGATAAAACCTTCTTTCCTCGCGCTTTTCATATTTTGGCTCACTTTTTTCTTCTGTTTTTGACTTTTCTTTTGAATCCTTCTCATCCCCATCTATTTGTGTTGGTTGACCTAATTGAGCGATGACATCATCAACATCATTTATAGATACTACTTCTTTTCTGGATGCGGTTCTTTCCTGAAACATTTCTGCAATTCTCGACTCTATATCAGAAAGAATTTCCTCGCCACCATCTTCTCCGGCAAAATGGTCTCTTAGTGATTTAAGATAATTGTTTAATTTTTCAAATGCATCTTCATCTATGTGAAATATCAACCCGCTGATATTTACTGTTACTGTTTTCTTCATTTTACTGAGTATTTAATAGTTGCTATTATTTTATTGGTTGCATGCATTTTGAACTGATTCAGACAGCTCTTCCCATGTTTTTTTAAGTTCTTCCAGAAACTGCAAACCTTCTTCTGTTATTTTGTAATACTTCCTTGGTGGCCCACTGCTGGATTCTTCCCATCTATATGAAAGCAATCCGTCGTTTTTCAACCTTGTAAGCAATGGGTATATTGTGCCCTCAACAACAAGTAGTTTTGATTCTTTCAACTTGTCTAACAATTCAGTTGAATATGCTTCATGGTTTGAAAGAATTGCTAAAATGCAGAATTCTAAAACTCCTTTACGCATCTGGGCTTTTGTGTTCTCTAAATTCATTTTTGTTAGTTTATTTCGATACAAAATTATAAAACTTATAGTACTATGCAAAGCAAGGTACTGTGATTTAACATAAATTAACG
>CAZRNU010000181.1:1358-5581 GCA_964601515.1 uncultured Bacteroidales bacterium
ATAAAACTTATAGTACTATGCAAAGCAAGGTACTGTGATTTAACATAAATTAACGTAGTGCTTTGTTGTGATGCTAGTGTAATTATAGGGTATAGGGTATAGGGTATAGGGTATAGGGTATAGGGTATAGGGTATAGGTGTCAATCTATACAATCCTTTCAATCCCGTCACCCGTTACCATTTCTGTAACTCTTCTGTCACCTTTTCTGTAACTCTTCTGTCACCATTTCTGTAACTCTTCTGTCACCATTTCTGTAACTCAAAAAAAAAGATGATATTTGCATTTAAATGCTTGGTTTTTTATGAAAAAGAAAAGTCGGTTGGATTCCTTTCTGGTTTGGAGGCTAAAAAACATTAGCGACAGGAATTTCATCCTTTTCCTGAGTGTTGTAATTGGAATAATTGCTGCAATTGCTGCAATTGTGTTGAAAACATCTGTTCATTATCTGGAATATTGGGTTAGAAATATTCCGGGTAAGCATATGGAAAATTGGTTTCTACTTGTTTTTCCTGTTATTGGCATATTGATAACAGTTTTCTATATAAGGAAATTTGTTAAGGATGATATAGGTCATGGAGTTTCTCGCATTTTATATGCTATTGGGCGCAAGAAGGGAGTAATGAAACTTCATAATACATATTCTTCAATTATTGCATGTTCGTTTACAGGTGGACTTGGGGGTTCGGTAGGAATGGAAGCACCTATTGTTTCTACAGGTGCCGCTATTGGGTCTAATTTAGCTCAATATTCTAGGCTTGGATTTAAAAGAACTACGCTGCTTGTTGGTTGTGGCGCTGCTGCTGCAATTGCTGCAATTTTTAAAGCCCCGATAGCTGGCCTTATTTTCGCCTTAGAAGTATTGATGCTGGATTTGACTATGGCATCCATAATCCCATTATTGATATCTACTGTTACGGCAACTATTTTTTCAACTTTCTTTTTAGGTGAAAAAGTTGAATTTTATTTTACATTACAAGATCCGTTTTTTATTGGAAACATTCCGTTTTACATATTGCTTGGTATTTTTACCGGAGCAGTTTCTTTATATTTTACATGGGTTAACGGTAAGGTTGAATCCAGAATTAAACAAATTGTTAAACCATATAACAGAGTATTGATTGGAGGAATATTTCTCGGTATTCTAATATTTATTTTTCCTCCACTTTTTGGTGAAGGATATATGGGTATGCGATCATTACTATCAGGAAATCCTGAAGAATTGCTAAACAATAGTATCTTCTCCCATTTTGTTGATGATAGCGGGATGTTGTTTATTGTTTTTCTTGTTATGGTTATGATGTTCAAAGCAATAGCTACATCTCTTACTACAGGAGCAGGAGGGATAGGAGGTGTTTTTGCACCCAGCCTTTTTATTGGTGGTTTGGCCGGATTTATCTTTTCCCGAACGGCAAATCTTTTGGGATTGCATAATATTTCTGAAAGAAATTTTTCTTTGGTTGGAATGGCCGGTCTTATTGCCGGGGTTATTCATGCTCCTCTAACAGCTATTTTCTTGATTGCAGAAATTACAGGTGGATACGAGTTGTTTATCCCTCTTATTATAACATCTTCTTTAGCCTATATAACTGTAGTTTATTTTCAGCCACATTCGTTATATACTAAAAAACTGGCACAAAAAGGACATCTTATAACTCACCACAAAGATAAAGCAGTACTTACTTTACTCTCAGTTGAAAAGGTTCTTGAAACTAAGTTTTCGACTCTTAAGCCGGAAGAAACTCTTGGCGATCTTGTGAAGGTTATTTCTCAGTCGAATAGAAATATTTTTCCTGTTCTGGATGATGATAATACATTTCTGGGAATGATCTCTCTTGATGAAGTTAGAGAAATTATGTTCGACAGAAAGAAGTATAATGAATTGAAAGTCAGTAATCTGATGAATTCTCCCAATGTACTTGTTAATATTGATGATAGCATGGATGCTGTAATGCAAAAGTTTAAAGATTCAGGATTGTGGAATTTGCCTGTCGTAGAAAATGGTAAGTATCGAGGATTTGTTTCCAGGTCAAATGTATTTAATGTTTATAGAAAAATGCTTGTAGAATTCTCAGAGGAATAATTTAAACTAAATAGCTATGTCTATGATATCTATGGTAATTCCGGTGTTTAATGAAGCTGAAAATATTCAATTTCTTTATCAAAACATAATTGAGGTATTGGGGAAAAACGAGATAGCAGAATACGAAATTGTTTTTGTAGACGATGGCAGTAAAGACGATACTTTTATAAAAATAAAGGAATTATCATCAATTAATAAAAGTGTAAGAGGAATTTCATTGTCAAGGAATTTTGGCCATCAGATAGCTATTTTTGCCGGAATAGAGTTATCAAAAGGTGATTTAGTAATTACTATGGATGGAGATATGCAACATCCTCCTTCTGTTATTCCGGAAATGATAAGACTTTATAAAAACGGATTCGATATTGTTAACACTAAGAGAATTGATGCTGAAGGAACCGGGTTTTTTAAAAAGGCTACGTCCAAGTTCTTCTATAAGATAATTAACTTAATGTCTGATGTTTATATTGAGCCCGCTTCATCAGATTTTAGGCTTATGAGCAGAAAAGCCACAAATGCTTTTTTGGAAATCCCCGAAAGAGATAGATTTACAAGAGGTTTAATTAGTTGGATGGGATTTCGTCAGGCTATTATAGAATACAAAGCAAATCCAAGATATAAAGGAAAATCAAAATATTCTCTAAGAAAAATGATGAGGTTTGCCTTTGATGGAATAACTTCTTTTTCCTCTAAACCATTAAGACTTGCCCTATATTTTGGTTTTATTTTTTTTATGCTTGGGATGATTTATGCTGCCTATGCGGTTGTACAATATTTTCAAGGGCATACTATTCCCGGATGGACATCCATTCTATTAACCGTTATTATTATGGGAAGCATTCAATTACTAAGTATTGGGCTTTTGGGAGAATATCTTGCAAGAATTTTCAGAGAGGCTAAAAACAGACCAAAATATTTTGTAAAAGATATTACTTCAAATTAATAATAATTATTCAGTTTTTCTGATACTAATGATGGTCTCCCGGTAGATTTATCGAATTGAAATTCAGGATATTCCCAAATTATAAACGTTCCCGAACAATCAAGAACATTTATTGGTTCGCCCAAGTATTTCTTTACTGAATCTTGGTTTAAAGAATTGGATACTACAAATTTGAATTCCGGATTGCCATGTTTGCCTTTATCTGTTTTATAATACCAGTTTTTATTCATAACATGATACCAAATTGCTGAATTATTATGAACCGTATAAACTCTTAAATCATTTTTTGAGAACATAGTTATTTTTTTTGCCAGCCAATACTCAGCAACTCCATATTTAAGATTATGCTCTCTGGATAGTTTATCTGCACATTCCACATAATTAGGATAGTAATTAAAATATTCTGAATGTCCTTTTTTTATTGAATTCTTAAACGGATAAACAATAGTATAAATCATTATAACAGTGAAAAATGCAAGAAAAACATAATTGAATATTTTCTTCCCTGTATGTTTGTTTTTATTAATGTAGTAGTAAGCTATGAATGCGTAACTGAAAAGAGCAAAATAGAATACATGAACATTATATCTTAAAATAGCCCATCCAATATAGCTTCCATTTATTACCGGCATGAAGAGCACAATTAAAAAGAAAGCTGAAAAAAAGAAGCTGAAAAAAACTTTTGCCCAATTATAATCATTTTCTTGCTGTATAAAAATTCGGATAAAGTATTTTATCGCAATCCTCAGTATAACAAAGAAATTTATAACAGACAATAAAACAATTATTCCCCTAAAATCCATTAAATAAATATATCTCAGATGTTGAGAAAACATTGTTTTAAAAGAACTTGATATGTTTGAAAAATAGAAAATCTTCCAGTCTGTGCTGGCGATATTAACTAAGCCAAGTCCCTTGAATATTTTAAATGCAATTATACCTAAAATCGTAAATGCAATTATTGTTAACAATCCTTTTAAAATTAAATGTCTTAGCTCAATATTTTTCCAGAATAACACCAAAGAAGCAGAGGGAAATACGAACATTACTATAAATAACCTGTTGCTGAATACACCCAAAAATCCTAAGATGAGCATTAGAATTAAGTATTTATTAAGACCGGTCTTCATGAATTTCATTAATATAAGCAAACAAGCTATTGACATAATGAATGGCCCAAGGTGATAACTTATACTAAT
>CAZRNU010000182.1:0-5556 GCA_964601515.1 uncultured Bacteroidales bacterium
CACCTTCGCTGCCACGAATGTCGCCTAGTCCGGTTTCACAAGCAGAAAGAACTACAAGTTGAGTGTTAAACAAGTTGATATGTGCCACTTCCTGAGCAGTAAGTACGCCGTCTTCGTTTGAAGTTCTGTTTTCCAAATTCCAAACGTCATTGGCCCCGGCCAAAACGAGTCCGGAGCGCATAAGGGGATTTGGGTTTTTAACAAAGCTCCATACTCCAAACCCTCTCGACCCACCTCTGAAGTCAACTTCTCCTATAACCTTTGGGCTTTCTGTTTTTTGTTGCCTTTGTTCAGCAGGATCAGGATAGAAAAAACCATGAGTGGCAATGTGTAAAATATTGCTATTTCCGGCACTCTTTTTTAATAGCTCTTCAGTAGGTTGTGAACCATAATAATGTTCAACTTCAATATTGTTTTGCAAAAGTAGTTTTGAAATTTTTTCTGTTTCTACCTGAGTTCCTTCAAGATACTTCCAAATTTCCTCTTCAGAGTTTTGTCCATTATAGTTGATTCCTCCAAACAAAGTGGCTCGTAGATCTGAATCTAGTTTGTGTTTTGGAGAACCTGTTAGATTTGCTGTGCTTGATTGAATATTAATATTATACAAGTCTGACAAATAAATATTCTTATCCTTTGCAATTGCTGAAAACGAAATTCTATGGAGGAGGCCGGAAGGAGAAAGATAAATTGTATTTACATCTTTTAAATACTCCTCAAGAGGAGACCATATTTTTTTGTAAAGGTTGTTGTTTAACTCATCATTTTTGCCGTAAACTGAGTTTATGTAATGAATATTATTCTCATCATAATTGCCCATTATCCCTATCAGCTCATTCTCGAAAAACAGTTTAATCATTTCAGGATATTTGCTCTCAGGTTTAATTATCAGAGCACAATACATTATAGAATCAGTAAAATCCAACACTGATTTTGCATGATAATTTTTATATTTAAAACTTATAAACTCGATTGCAGCTTCATTAGACTTTAGTTTTTCCTGAACATTTTTCCAAGAAATTGTTTGAAGCGTGTGAAAGTCGGAGAAAACCTGAGATTTTCTAACAAGCTCTTTCTCAACGTCTGAAGCATACTCCTCCATTTGCTTTGTGTTTTCACCTTTGCTGATAGATTCGTCGATTTGCTTTCGTAACGTTATCCAATTATAATAGATATCAATCAGCAATGAATCGCCGGAATTTAAAATCGCATTTCGCATTGCTGTCGACGATTTCAAAAGTAAGCCCTTGGTTTTTATGGCATTATCGTAGGCGTAAGTTGTAATTTCCGGATTACTATCCTTTCTAAAAGCAGAATAAGAATAGAAATCCATATAATCCTCAGCAACAGATTTAAAGTATTTCTCTTGCCCTTGCTCCGGCAGGGTAGCAAAATTTGAGATTATTCGAAAGTTGTTAATTTCAATTATTATAAAAGCAAAGTTATCTGCATGGCTAAAGTTTTCTTCAAAAGCATAAATGCTTTTCATAAGAGCAGCATTTTCAATAATTTCATCAGGGAAGCCCAGCTCTTTGCTAATGTTGTACGCCCGCAACCCGGTTTCTTTGGCCAAATGAATATTGTTGTTTTTTAAATGAAATCTTCCAATATTAAAAAGAGCACTGGAGATTCCATGTTTTTCTCCGGATTCTTCTACAATTTCCAGAGCTCGATGATAATATTCGTTTGCCTTTTCATTATCTCCCTCTTTCTCGAAAATAAAACCCAAATTACTTAACGAAGATGCCTGCAGAATTATATCTCCAATCTCTTGGCGGATTTGAATACTTCTTAAAAAATAATCCTTGGCTGTTTCAACATCTCCATTAATGAAATAATTCTTACCGATATTATTCAATGAATTTGCAATCCCTGGTTTATCGCCGATATCTTCTCTTATTTTCAGACTTCTGCTTTGATAGTCAATGGCTTTTTCATAATCCCCCTGATCGCTATATATAGCCCCAATGTTATTCAATAGAGAAGCAACACCAACTAAAACCCCAAGTTCTTCAAATAAATTTAGACTCTTAGTATAAGAGTCAATTGCCAATGGAATTTCGCCTAGATAATAATACACAATTCCCATATTATTGTGGGAAAACGCCATTCCTCTCTTATCGTTTAGTTCTTCCCTGTTCTTTAAACTTCTTTTATGAAGTTCTAAAGCCTCATTAACATCACCTTGAGTTTGCAAAATATATGCTATATTGTTTAATGCTACAGATGCACTTTTTAAATCGCCTACTTCTTCCATTAATGCAAGGCATCGGCGATAATAACTTAAAACTATGCTGTAATTTCCATATTTACTGGTTAAATAGCCAATGCTGTTGAGAGTAAATGCTAAATTTCTCTTAGTCTCTTTTTCAATTTCAGGAGAGTTCTCTAGATTTAATAAAGCTTCGGCAAGTTTTTGAGCATTTTTATAAAACAAGATTGCAGAATCAGGAGAAGGATTAAAGTACAAATCACCCAAATCCATAAATGCCTTAATTCTGGTGGTGTCATGAATTGCATTATTTAGTATCCTATGCAAAGAGTCAGCCTTAGTGTAATCCTGAGCATGAACTGCTTTTGAAGATACAGCGGAGATAATAACCAGGAATGTTGTTGTTACTAATAATTTCAATTTCATCTTTTTTTGTTTTAAAAATACAAAGAAATTTGTTCTTATACTTATGTTTAGAAAAAACAATTCCTGAGAAGAAGATGTTGGTGACTTTTTTTAACCACAAAGCACACCAAGAATCCACAAAGAACACAGAGATAAAAACCGACAAATCCACTCATTGGCACATTGGCATATTGCCACATTTGCACATTTTCCAAAACCCAACCCTATTCTACAAGTACAAACGCCGCCCAAAAGAACGGGTCGTATTTTTGTCTCATTTTTCTTTGGGTTTCGGAAAATGCTTGATGTATGTCTTTGTATTTTAAAAGTTTAGCATAAAATGTTTCCATAAACTCAGCAGTTTCTTTGTCAGGCACCTGCCATAAGCTCATAATCAGACTTTTGGCTCCTGCAGACTTAAAAGCTCGTTGCAGCCCATATACCCCCTCGCTACCGTATATATCACCCAAACCTGTTTCACATGCCGACAGAACCACTAAATTTGTATTTTGCAGATTTAATTGCATTACTTCCTGTGCTGTTAGTATTCCATCGTCTTCGGAGTTCAACATTTCTCTTGCTTCCCAGGCATTGTTTGATCCGGCAAACACCAAACCGGATCGCATAAGTGGATTCTTACTTGTAATAAAAGTTTCGTATGCATAAGAACTGCTGTTGCCCCTGAATTCAACATCTTCAAATGTAGTGTTTTTCTCCAGTTCTCTTTTTACATCATCGGGATTGGGGTAGAAAAATCCGTGAGTAGCTATATGTAAAACATTGCTTCTACCTGCAATTAGCTTAAACTCAGACTCTGTTGCATCATTGCCTGATAAATATTTGTATTGTATTTTACCCTTTTTCAACAGCTTTTCAATTTTATCTGCTTCTGTTTTTGTGCCTTCAAGGTATGCCCATATATCTGATTTACTGCTTTCTGCATTATAGTTTATTCCACCAAACAGGCTAACCAAAAAATCTCCACCTGCAAAAATATTTTCCTTAGTTGTTTTTATTTGCCCTGTTGTAGCTACTTGTCTTATGGTGTATTTATCTGATAAATGTTTGTTATCAGGACTTGTTATAGCTGAAAAACTAAGTTTATGCAATAATCCGCTTGGTGAGATGTAGATAGTATTGATACCCTGCAAGTGTTTTTCTATAGGCTCCCAAAGCTTACCGTATAATTCCCCTTTTGTTGAATAGACATTTTTAACATAATCGAAATCGCTTGCCCTAATATTTAAAATTTCTTTTAGGTCATTTTCTTCAAACAGCTTTACAAGTATTGGTTCTTTGCTATCGTGAGTTAATACTAATGCTATATAAATTATACTGTCTGTTTTTTTATCGATTTTATAATAATTGAAAGCACTAAACTCAATACATGCTTCTCCTTTTTCTAATTTGCGCTGTACATCTTTCCATTTTGTACTAGTAAGACTTTGTGCCAAACGAAAATCTGAAGAAATTCTGGTTAGCTCGCCTTCAAGTTTTTCCGCCTGTGCTTCCATTTCAGAAAGCTTCTCGCTTCGTTTTGCAGGAGGAATTGAGTATTGTTTAGATATTTCGGTTTTTACAGAAATCCAATCATCGTATTTGTTTAATGCTTCGGCATTATTACTGTTTAAAATACTTTGTCTCATTTGTATGCCCGATTGCAAAATCATACCTTTAATGGTAAGTTCCAAATCATACATATCTGCTGCTAATTCAGGTTTTTCGGAATAATAATCGGCAAAAAAGCTTTTATAATTATTAAAATACCTGTCAATTGTTATAACGTATTTTTCTTTCTCAATTTCAGAAAGAAAGCTAAATACTTGGTTTATATTGTGATAATTGTTTTTTATAGCATCTTTATACAATGGCAAGGCTTTGTCGTATTGACCCATATTTGAATACAAAAGAGCAAAATTGGTTAAAGTATAGCCATACCATTGATGTTCTTTGCCGAGAGTTTTTTCAAGAATGTCCAAAGTCTCTATATACAAATCTAGTGCTTTGTGATATTCGCCCATACTTGAATACAAACCGGCAAGGTTGTTTAAACGACTTCCATACATTGAATGTTCTTTGCCGAGAGATTTTTCAGTGTTTTCTAAAGCCTCTAGATACAAGGGCAGGGCTTTGCTGTATTGCCCCATAGTTTTATATAATTCAGCAAGATTGTTTAAACTTATTCCATAACTAGAATGTTGTTTACCTAGCGCTTTTTCACAATTTTTTAAAGACTCTATAGATAAAAGCAATGCTTTGTCGTATTGACCTATAGTCTTATATAGCTCAGAAAGATTACTTAATCGTTTTCCATATTCAAAATGATCTTTTCCAAATATTTTCTCACAGTTTTCTAAAGATTCCAAAAATAAAGATATAGATTTCTCGTATTGACCTAAGTTTAAATATAAAATGGCAAGGTTATTTAGTCCTATACCATAGCACGAATGTTCTTTCCCGCGTGATTGTTCGCAGATTTCTAAAGACTCCATATACAAAGGCAATACTTTGTCGTATTGACCCATTTTTGAGTACAAAACGCCAAGATTGCTTATGCAGGTGGAATATTTTTCATGTAAATTTCCTTGTGTTTTTAATCGTATTGCTTTTTCTTGTTCTGCATATTTTACACCCTCCTTATAATTCCCGATATAAAAATTAATATGTAATAAGCTTATCAGCCTATCTGCATATAGAGTATCTGTTTCTCCATACTCATTCTTAACAATTTCTGCAGCTTTTTCTGCATAAACAAATGCTTTATCGAAACTCTGCATTCCAATATAAACATTGCTAAGGCTGTCGAGCTCTTGCCAAGTCTGAGATTTAGCAGTAAAGCTTAGGGCGAAGAGCAGAGAGCTTAGGGCGATGAGTTTGAATGTTGTTCTTTTCATATAATTTGTCGTTTATTCTTTTATTCGTTTATTTCTTTAACTGAAGAT
>CAZRNU010000183.1:0-5430 GCA_964601515.1 uncultured Bacteroidales bacterium
ATATTTTATACTGTCAGTTTGATTGTATGGCACATAGCCTAAAGAGCGATATGTAATCGACGCCGGAGGAGCCTTAAATGCATATCCGCCGGAAGCTATGAAAGACGTTCTTTCGCTGTATTTATAAAGAATACCAACTCTGGGATTAACACTTTCGCCATAAAGCGAGTTTGCATCATATCTGATTCCTGCAATCAGATTTACTCTGTTAATCTTAGCGAAACCCTGAGCAAAAGCAGAAGCATTATGGTAACTAACCGGATTGTAACCGAAGTTGCCCATTACAGGGTCGTATGAAGATGAATTAACATTAAAAATGTCGCTGCTGTATGGCTTAGTCATAAAGCTGGTAAGTGGCAAACCATTAGAGCCTTGGTAACTTCCACCCACAATTACTTCCGAGTTTGATGTTGGCAAATATGTAAAAAGTTGTTCGAACAAAAAGTCTAAAGATTCAGAATAAAGATATGCCCTGTCGTATGTTAGCTTTGTGAGCCCCATACTGGAATTCTTATCCATTGCATAATGCAGCAGAGATAAATTTGTAGATGAAGAGAATCTTTTAAAATCGGTACTGTACGACAACGTAACTTGCTGAATTTGGTCAGCCCAATAGTTTTGAGGATTATCATATCTGTAATTAACAGAACTCAATCCCAGAGAACTATGGGTCTTTCTGCACATTGTATTATATGTAAGACCTAATCCTCTGAATCTCATGTTTATTCCAATAAGGTGACCTGAGGTTGAAATTCTTTCAAAATCCGGCTTATCTATAGACCCTTTATACGACGGACCATAATATTGACTGATAAATTCATTTTCCGACATTCCGTATGAATGCAATATTTCAGAAGTTATATCTATTGGATTATAAAGATTGCCATTAAGATTTATTTTAGTTCCGGACTGCTGAAGAGAGAACAGCGGATTATACGCCTGTTCGTGTCCCGAATAAATATCAATTCCAGGCACATCACTTTTATTGGCGTAAAAAGAATACTCAAGGATATTTCTGTTTTTTCCGGCTTTACCGCCAATAGTAAAATTTGCATAGTTAGACCTATTGTCGCCCACAAACACGTCACCTCTAACGAATGTACCCTTGTCGGCTTCTTTTAGAATGATATTTATAACGCCAGTAACGGCATCTGCACCATAAACAGCAGCAGCGGGACCATAAATAACTTCAATTCTTTCAGCCTGCCTTATTGGAAGCTGTTGACCGATAGGCATACCGGCAACAATAGATGGTTTAATTGGCAGGTTATTTATTAAAATTTTGGCGTACTGGTTTCCCGGAAGACCTCTGATTTGAAATCCCTCGCCGTATTCACCCGTTCCCGGTTGAGAAATTCTTATCCCGGGAAGATTTTTCAAAACATCTGCCAGAGTAGTATATCCATTTCTGATAATTTCTTCATGAGTAATAACATAAATTGTAAAAGGAAGATCTGAAATATATTTGGCACTTCTACTTGCAGTAGTAACACTTTGAATAGTAGTATCGGCAGTAACAATAACATTAGATGCATCAAATATAGCAGGAGTGATAAAACCAATACCAATACTATCTCCGGCAGCAACACCCTGAGATTGTACTTCAAAAGACAGAAATACAGCTAATAATATTGAAACCAATAAAATCCGCATAAGATAAGTACTAAGGTACTGAATTGCAATATAAACTGCAAAAATAATGATGGTTTTTTGGGAAAGCTCAGAGCTCAGGGCGAGGTGCGAGGTGTTCCGGTAGCTAGGATTAATATCATCCGGTTATAAAATCGAGATAATTGCCCCGGTGAATAACTTCAAAAGATGCTTGAGGGTATGCACGGGCGAATTCACTTGGCACCTTTACCGGTTTTTCAGTCCATTTATAATCAAAAGCCCTTAGTGTATTATCTATCTCCTCAATTCTATCAATTTCCTGCCGACTATGTGTACGCCAGAAATACTCAAAACCTAATGAACCTTTATAATCAAGGAATTTCTTGCGTTCTGAATTGAGATAATTCTCCCAAAGTTGACCCACATCATCGCGCATATTTAGTTTCTGAAATGAATGTATAATAGCATTACGGATACCATTATCAAAGAAATACCACTTCTTCATTTTGGTTATTTCATTGTCTTTATTTCTACTAAACCCACTAACATTATACATTATAAAAACCTTAGAAAATAAATCTAGGTATTTATCTGCTGTATTTTTGCTAATACCGATCTCACGAGCCAATGCCTCAACCGATATTTCGCTACCGGTGCGGAAAGCAAGCTTTTGAAGAATTCCCGTTATTTTATCTCTTTTCTTAATTCCCTCATAGGCAAAAATATCCTTTAGCAGATGATTGTTCACCAATTCTTTCAGATAGTCAATCTTTTCGCTGGTGTTTTCTATGGATGATAGTTCAGGATAAGATCCAAAAACCAATCGATCTTCCAAATTCCTGGTTGTGTCTATATAAGATTCATGATAGTTGAATTCGATTTGTGCTATAGGATATAAAAAAAGCGTTTTCATCCTGCCTGTAAGCGGTTCGCCTATCTGATTGTTTATTGCAAATGCAGATGAACCGGTAATTACAATTTTGAGTTGGTCTATAGTGTCAACCATAAGTTTAAGCTTATGACCAATTTCGGGAATTTCCTGAGCTTCGTCAATAATTAGCAGCTTTTTGCTACCCATTAGACGTTTGTAATTTGATTGGGTGCGAGGCTCAAGAATGTTTAGGGTTTCAATATCGTCACCATTAAGAAAAACATAATCTTCGTTAATTTTGGTGGTTAAATTTTGAAGAAGTTTTGTTTTTCCAACCCTTCGAGCACCAAGTATTGCAATTACTTTGCCTGGGCGAATTAAGGAAATTATCTTATCGTCGTAGTACCTTTTGATTTCCATTTTATTCTTTTTGCAAAAATAATAAATTCCGTCAATTAAATGACGGAATTTAAATAATTTTCTCTATTTATTTAAGAAATCAGCATTATTATTTTCTTACCCCCCAGACCCCCTAAAGGGGGAGCTGCAAGCATTTGTGCATGACCGCTGCCGGGTTAGTATTGTGCTTTTTCAATCCTTTCAATCCTCACAATCCTTTCAATCTTCACAATCTTTTCAATCTTATCTCCTTTAGGAGTTACAACTCTATATCCCGTTAATTAAAAGATAGCGAGTTTATTAAGGCATTTCACCTTATTAGCATGTTTTTAAATAGAACATATATTTGTTTTATTTTAAAACATTCATTAATTTTGTGGTGTTGCATAACGAAAAATAAGATTGAGATGAATATAAAATTATCGCAAAAGCAAATTGGTCAAAGGATTGCTGAACTTCGTAAGATGAAAGGGCTGTCTCAAGAAGATTTGTCTAAAAGTGTTAGGATTTCACGACCGTCATTAGCTCAAATTGAGCTTGGTAATAGAAGTTTAGATATTTTTGAACTTCAAAAACTGTCTCAGATTTTAGGTTTTTCTTTAGATGATTTTATGTCTGAAGACTTTTCCGCGAATCACAAAATATCTATTAAAGAGGAAAAGAAGTTAAAGAAAGTGGAAGAGCGAATTTCTAATCCAAAGCTTCAGGTAAATAAATTTAAAAATGTGTTGTTGTATATTCTTGAACGTTGTGCCGGCAAACCTAATGTGGGCGAAACTGTTCTTTACAAGCTTTTGTATTTCTCTGACTTCAATTATTACGAACTTTATGAAGAGCATTTAACCGGGGCTAAGTATCGCAAACTGCCTTACGGACCCGTTCCACATAAATTAGATGCAATTATTAATCAGATGATTGATAAGGGACAATTACAAAGGGTAAAAACAGACTATCACGGTTATCCGCAAACACGATTCTTGCCCTTAGAGAAAGTAGATTTAACTGAATTAAAGGCAAGTGAGAAAGAAGTTATTGACAGGGTTATTGACCAAATGAGTGACTGGAGTGCCTCTATGATTAGTGAATATTCACACAAAGACTTGCCTTGGGAAGTAACAGATGAAGGCAAAGATATTAGTTATGAGCTTGCTTTTTACAGAGAATTACCATACTCTGTGAGGGTATATGATGATGAAAATGAAAATGGATAATTATGATATTTGAGGAGCTTGCTGAATTTCAAAAAGATTTAAAAAACCTGATTAAAAAATATCGCACCTTAAATGATGATTTAAAGGAGGTAAAAGTAATTTTGAAAAAGAAACCGCAAGCACGTCCACCTTTTAGTTTTGAAATAAGCAACCTTAAATTAGAATCTTGCATCATTAAGGTTAAAAAAATTGCTTGCCGAGCTTTAAAAGGAAGAGGCGTTAATTCAGGATTAAGATTGGTTTATGCCTTCTTCCCTGATGAACAAAAAATCGTATTCATTGAATTGTATCACAAAAACGACAAGGAAAATGAAGACAGAAACAGAATAACAGAGAATTTTAAATAATCCATACAATCCTTTCAATCTTTTCAATCTGCACAATCTTTTCAATCTTTATAATCTGCACAATCCTTTGTTCTATATACTATGTATCAATGCGCCTGTCAACGAAGGAAAGAGTGCGTTTGCTTATTATTTTCCAAATTCAGTTACTAATTTTTTAAAAGTCATGTTTGTGTCTGTCTTATCATGCGGAATTATTGCATATTTCCATGCTTTTTCTTTTCTCGCTATGTTTATAACTGTTGCGTTTTTGCAATAATTCTTAGCCGCTTCTTCTTTCATCTTGACAATCTTGTCGTCAAGTGCGTTTTCCGCTTTAATTTCTATCAAGTAAATTATGTCTTTTGTTTCTGCTACAAAATCGGGCACATATTTTACTGAATTATTACTATACCAAATATTGAATTGCTTTGATGATGGTCTTAGCCATTTTAATACATCGTCAGAATTTTCAATTATTTCAGCGAATCGTTTTTCAGGGATTGAATCGAACTTATATTTGTCGTGGCACGATTTAGAAAATCCATTAAAAACCTTTGAAGAAAGAAGTTTTGCACTTACTGTTTCTCTGAAATTTAATATTTCATCATCTTTTTCCTTTGAATAATTCCAAGGCAGAATTAAAGAATATGGTTCTGCTTCGGGCTTTGATTTAGCAACGATTTCAATAGTAATATTTTCTTTTACTTGCTCATAAACCTTATTAGCAATCAATTCACGATACATTAAAATTGTGTCGCCCAAGGTTTCTGGTTTCTTTAATGAAGCCTTTATTGCATTCACAGCTTGATTACATAATTTGTATAAAACATCAGAATTGTTGTCATAGTCAATTTCTGACTTTTTCTTTAATAACGCTAAAATGCTATATTCAGGTAAATCAAGAGTTTGCGATTGTATTTTTATTTTGTCTTGCTTGTGGTCGTAAATTGTTTCTCGAATTAATTCAAATTCTTGTTGTAAAATGTTTTCTGAGAACGATTTTGTGTTTAAA
>CAZRNU010000184.1:0-5410 GCA_964601515.1 uncultured Bacteroidales bacterium
TTTGATTATTATCTAAATTGCTTACGTCTATAAGCGGCTTTTGGCAAAAAGGGCAACTGATTAGTGATACATTTGCCGGCGGGTTAAACTCTCCTTTACAGTGTTTGCACTTCATATTTTATTCGGTGTTTTTATCATTTTTTTTACCAAATGGATTCAGCCATTCCAATGGTTTCTTTTTTTCAATGCTAACATTATTTTCAATGTTATTTGTATCAATATTTTTATCATGCTTATTATCCGCAATTGGTTTTTCCACTTCATTCTGATTAACATTATCATCTTGATAATTGTGTTTATTATCAGAATAGTTGTTTTCTAAGCTATATTTATCCAAAATTGATTTGTTTTTTTCTATTTCAGCTTTAGCAATGTCTATTATTCTAATTTTATTCTCTTTTATTCTATTTAACTCATTCAATTCAGCTTCCAATTTTTCCTTTTGTTTAGTTATTGGGTCTCTTTCCTCCTTTATTTGTGCGATCTTATCAAATTCTTTATTGAGTTTATTCTCTATTTCTTTTATCACATTGTTTATCTGCCCCTCTTCAGAATCCAAAGATTCTTCTTTTTGTATAATTGAATTTATTTTATTTATTTTTTCATCTATACTATTTGTAACCTCCTTTAATTCTTCACTATCTTTTTTTATTTGATAATCCGCTTCATCCAATTTCTTTTTAATCTCTTGTATGTCTTTTTCCAATAGTATTTTCAAACATTCTTCTTTGTTTGAAAAATCTATCCAGCCTGCAACAGATATATCATCTTTGGCATTTTGATCATTTTTGCTCCATGCCGGAATAGCTTCCTTTACTTTATCAAAGCCATAATCAAAGCCGTTATTCAAAAACACTTTGGTAATAGCTCTATAATCTTTGGTAACTTGTGGTATGGTATAAAAATCTAAATCACCATGCCTACCTTCCAGTCCATCTGATCCGATGAACAGTGCAACTAACTCCTTTTTACCATATGCATATCTAAAATTATCAAAAGCGTTTGATTCGCAAAGCGATGTAGTAAGATTGCCTTCGCATTGTTCGTCTTCGGGTATTGGGATGAAATCATTCATTTTAGCATCAAAAGCGATACATCTTCCATCACCAATTTGAAAAGCAACCCAAAATTCAGGAGTCTTTAAGAATGCCAATAATGTACATCCGTATGCCATTTCGATTGACTCATCTCTTAAATATTCCGAACGTCTGTCTTCTGGAACTGCCTTTTCAATTAAAAATTCCTCTGTGGGTTTGTTACTTTTCCAATCATTATGCACCTCTTCATTCCACTTTGAAATAATTGACTTGAATAAATGGTTTAGAACTTCTTCATTCTTCTTTTTTTCATGTGTGTCTTTATATTCAAACTGTTCTGTTTTATCGGAACCTGATGAAAATTGCTTATTAATTGATGTTAGAGTGCCCCTTGTGATGAAGTCTTCTTGAAATAAAGTTGAATTAAGCTCCTCTACAAAAAGCTTTAGCTTTTCAATTGTGATATCAACCACAAGTTGAGAACCCTTATCACTTCTAAAGTAATCTTTGCCACCATGTCCATCGCTCACGGCACTTATAAAAATACCCTTTTCAATATCTTCATAGCTTCCTGCTGCATCCTGGCAGGGCATGTTTTTTTTGATATGACTTTGCCCTATTGTCACAATATGAAATGCTCTAATGTCTTTCATTATTTACTGTTTTTAATTAGTTAAAAAGTCTTCTATTTGCCTATCTGTAGCTCCAAAATCAAAAATACTCTAGTTAGGGTTTTTCGAGGACAGTTAAATCCAATTAATATTAAAAGCCAGACGTGTCAAAATCAGTAAATGATCCATCTGCTGCAGTAACTGCACCATCTACATCGCTTACAGCATCATTAACAGCTTTATAAGTATCTTTATTGCTTTGTTCATCAATTTGATCGTCTGTCAATGTAGAAGATGATGATACATTCTGACTTGTAGCGCCTATTTGGGATGCAGTAACAGAAACAACTGTAATCATTGTTTTTAAAGATTCCACATTCGTAGCCAACATTATTCCTTCAATGCTACCCGTAAATGCAACTAGTGCTTCTAAATTCTCCTTAACAACAGCATCATGCCCTATAGCAATAGCAAACTTTTGTGATAAATTAAACCATTTGTTCTGTTTTAATTTTCCGATTGCATGTTGCCAGTCATCTGTTGGTGCGCCATCAGAAAGTACTATAATTATGGGTTTTTTGTAACCAAGAGGATCTGAAAGCATAGTGTTTCTTGAAAGTTTTTCATTTAATGACAAACATGCTTTGCCAAAATCAGTTAAGCCACCTGCTTGAATATCAAGATAATTGAAGTTATTCGGATCAACCAAATCATTTGTAATCCAATTAACATCATGAGAAAACTCTAAAATTGCAATTTTAATAATAGCATCATTATTGTTCTCTGCAATTTCACCAAGCATTGGCAAAATATTTCGCATAGCATTATTAACTGATCCTATTCGTTCCCCTGACATGCTGCCAGATTTATCAATAATAAAAATAAGAGGCATTGTTTTTTTTGGTGATTCGGCTCTTTCTAATAATTCATTCATAATTTTAAAATTTAAAGGTTAATAATTATGCTATTTCAGCTTTTACATTATTGGGTAAATCAATTTTTAATCCTGGCTTCACAGGCATCATTCCATTTGGCTCAACAGATACTTGATTACCTTCTGTCGTTATAACTCTCCATGCAGTAGATGATATGTTTTTAATTGCCCAGACATTTGGATTATCTGCTTTAAACATAACCTGGCCAATCGGGTTATTATCGGTTCCGATATAAATTGTTTTTTTCGGACTTAATGCAATAGAACCTGAAGTTGATGTTTTTAAAATGCACTTTGGCTTTTCTCCTTCTTTTAGAAAACTCTCACTATCTTTTTCGTCAATTAAAAGAATGTTTCTAAGTTCTACAACAGTTTTCTGCCATTCTCGTAAATTAGGTCTTTTATTATTATCCATTGGATTTTTTATGCTTTCTTGACTAAAAGCTTTTATAAACATATTTTTTAATACAGAGGGATAAAGTGGCCAAAATTTTATAGAATTTTTATGGACATTTTGAACCGGCCTATTTAAATCTATATTAGGATCAAAAATAAAAATTGGTTCCGAACCATAGATTTTACGTTCGAAAGATGCAGACATTAAAGGAACTGACAAAAATCTTTTCCCTTCAAGCGGATGGTCAGTAAAAAACAGCATAAACAAAATAACTGCAAGAGAAAAACAATCGCTGTATGTTCCTGGCTTACTAGCTCCTAATACTACCTCAGGTGCCATATATCTCATTTTTCCTGCAATACCTAAATTATATCCGTGTGCTGTTACATTGTCGTTATCACAAATCAATACATCTCCGGTTTTTGGGTTAACAAAGAAGTTTCCTTCGTTTAGATCTTGATAACTTAATCCGGTGAGATGCAAGGCTTGAAATCCAGCGCAGATATCAACAGCAGCTTTTAACATTGCACTGATACTTTGGAAACGAACTTTGTTACTAATAAATTCTCCGAATTCATAATATCCATCTGGTCTTAATCCCATTACATAACCAAAACTATCATGCTGCTTTTTAGTTAGCATTAAAGGCCAAAGAAATAATTTTGATTGAGCAGGGCTGCCACTGCCAACGTTTTTCTTTAAGTTGTTATAAAATGACTCAGGGCAGTCTTGAGTGAACCATTTCAATGCAAATTTATTGCCCTGAAATTCGCAAAGGTAAACAATACCCTGCCCACCACGGCCTAATTCTACTTTTTTTGCACTTGCCCTTAATATTTTTAATTGCCCACCGCCTTCGAGGTCAACTAAAGTTCCTTCTGTTAATTCTGTCATAATTTTTTGTTTTTAATTAATACAATGATTTAAATTATTTGTAATTTCTAAAAAGCGCCACCTTCAATATCATCAAATGATTCTGCGCTTCTGGTATTGTCTGTATATCCGCAATGAGGGCAGGTAACCTTTTCTGCGTTACCTCCAAAGCAAGCTGTTTTTTTGCACTTTCCGCACTGCGAAAAACCAGTAGCTTTGCAATGTGGGCAACCCGGGTAATCATCATCTAAACTTATTACTCCGGAAACATTGGTTGTGTTGTAACCCTCGTTAGCAGCCACTTTTTCGGATATTTTAAAAGCCCATGTAAACACCCACGTATTGTTCTGTTGCTCTGCTCTAATTCCAAAACTCTCTTTTGAGTTTTTGCATTTTGCTAAAATTACAGTTGCATTCATTATTTTTTATAATTTTTTATTTTGGCTATTGTTGCAGGCCATCCATTTTTATCCAGAAATTTTTTTACTTTTCTGTATCCTTCGCCATATATTGAATCGGGATTCATTTCCATTTGCTCTATAAATTTATTCGAATCTTGATTATTTATTGCATAAAAAACTATATAAGAGCCAAGATTACAAAATCCTTCGCATATATTTCTGGGTGCATTTATTCCTTTTTCGTTTTGCCACACATGCAAAAGCTCATGAGCAAGAACACCTGCAAAGGCTGTTTTTGTCATATAATCAATTATATAAATTTTATGTTCAAGCTTAGTAATACCATTCGTTATTATTTTCGTAAAATGAGCAAGTCCTCGTTGATTTAGATCTATATTATTGCTTCCATATAAGCTATTTAACTTATTCACATTGCAAATTTCTATCGGAAGGTTTAAAGGAACATCATTAAACCCAACTTTTGCAAATACTTCGCGAACTTTTTTCTCAACCCAATCTATTTCCTGCTTAGTTTTAACTATTTTGGGCTGACAATGTATGCAAATTTGTCTTTCATCAGGTAAACTTAATGCATTTTTTCCAGTAATTCTACCACAACAAAAACAATACTTAATATCATGATGCTCATGAGCAGGTTGTTTCCATGAATCAACATAGTAGCGACCAGTAATATATTGCCCACAAATAACACACATAACCGGTTTAAGCATGTTAATTGTTGCTGAAACATATTCACTTAGCTTTTTAAGCATTACATTTTATTCCTTAATAATATAGGTATAATTCAGTATTGTCATCTAAACATTGTAACAATTACAAAAATAGCTATTGCACCAATAATAAATATTTTTCCCACAGGAACACCTGCAATTCTAAGCCTCCAGATTCCGCCAACAAGTCTTCCAACCAAAGAGTCGCCCCATTTGGTATCGTTTGAAAAATCAAGGTTGTACCATTGATGTATGCCATTCCCATAGCAATTATCCGGAACTTCATACCTACGTGGTGCTGTTATTCCACATTTTTTGCATTTATACATACTCTATAGTTTTTAAAATTTGACTTTTAATATTAATCAAGAATATCCAAAGCAACTTCTAATATAAGAAATGGCAATTAGGATTAAACCAATAACA
>CAZRNU010000185.1:0-5286 GCA_964601515.1 uncultured Bacteroidales bacterium
GTGCAACAATTTTCACAGGATATTCCTCCTTTTGTTGCTCCATGGCAACACACTTTGTCATCATGTTTAATCCGGCTTTGCCACTGCAATAGCTGCTCCATCCAAAATATGGATTTACTGCTGCTCCTGATGAAATGTTTAGTATTCTTTTTTCACACTTAAACGGCTTAGAGTTTATTATAAACTCTTTTGTAAGAAGCATCGGAGCAACCAGATTTATAGAGATATGTCGCTGTATTTCATCAGAATCGCATTTTTCAATTGGCCCAATTGGATGAAGAACTCCGGCATTATTTACCAGAATTAACTTTCTTAAATCTTTGGTTTTTATTTTTTTAAATATCTCAAGCATTAACTTGTCAATGTCGGGTGCAAAAGACAAATCATATAAAATGAAATCCAAAGCTACATTGTGTTTTTTTGCTTCTTTGAGCAATTCCTCATTTTCTGTTCTGGCAATGCATATAATTTGATTGTTTTCAGATATTAATGCTTTCACAATTCCCTCTCCAATGCCTTTACTGGCTCCTGTTATAATAATGCAGTTCTGATTACTCATAAGTTTTTATTTTCCCAATTTATTAATTGATTTTATTGCACCTGTTTCCGGAAAAAATATGATTTCAAAGTTGCCTAACGGTAGTCTTTTTATATTCCCAAATTGACTAATTAAAAATTTGTTTTCTGTAATCACCTGATTACCAAGCAATAATCTAACTTCGCATTCTTCAGGCATTCTGTAAATAAATCCGTTTTGAGTATTGTTTTCAACAATAATATTTTCAATTTTGTTTTTTCTTATTACCTCAATATTTATTGACTTCCCATTCTTTGATCCTTTGCTGATTATGCCCAAATCTTCTGCAAATTTGAATAACTCAACAGGTAAGCTTTCGTTTTCGCATGGAATATAATCAAATTTGTATTTTATTATGCTTGTAGTAGTAATGCCGGTGAATAATTCCAGAAGTCTTTCTTCCATAAGATTGAGTTCTTCGCTCATAAACTTCATTGTTTCTTTTGAATATGGAATCTCTGAGAATCCACTTACAAGCGCAAACTTTTTATCTCTAATGTTAAAAATCTTTTCTGAAATTTCTTTTGCTCTTACTTCTGATGATTTTGCAACATATGATTTTGCGAATCTTCTTCTTTGAATTACCATAGTATCTATTAATACTTCCTCATAAATGGTGTCAATTTTTTCAATCATCTTATTATCAAGAAAATAAAAGAAGCTACCTTTTTTAATTGTTTCATCAATCCTCTTTAAATCACCTCTTTGGTTGTTTTCTTCATAATTTTTCGAAATATAATTCACACTTTTAAGCAGTCCCAGTTCATTATAATCTAAAGATAAGTCTGAATTTTTCTTTTTCGGATTGTAATTTATAACATAGATATTTTCCTTATCCGGAATAGCGTAGCTGCTTGTTTTAATTTTACCTATGTTATAAATAGAAAATGATTCAGTTTCAACATCTTCAAGACTTAAATATTTATCTGCATATTTTGCAAAAGGACCGGGTTCAAAATCAGTCCTAATAACTGTAATTTCTATACTTATAACAGTTTGTGGAAGCGAATAATAAAAACCCTGAGTAGTTTTATTTGGATCTAAATCATTGATATGAGAAACTGATAAATATGTGTTTTTTGAGCATGATATTATCATTATAGATAATAATGCTATAGATAGTTTAAAAGCTTTTGTCATTTTTGAAAGTGTTGTTTACAAAGTCTTAAACGAATTTAAAGCCATTTTGTTATCATTTAGGAAGCGAATTTAGAATTACAGGAAAATGAGTTTGATAATGTTGCTTCGCTAATTCTGCTAATGAATCCTCGTTAATTATTGCAACAGTGTATTCTCCTGTTTTGGTAGTTTTAATCTCATTTACAAGCGTATTGCAGTCGTAAACTTTTAAACTATCGTTACTTTGGGTATTCAATATCTCGGTAAGACTGATTATGTGATTCTCTTCGGAAACATTTAATAAAGGAACTTTTGTAATGGTTATTACATCATTCTCTACGATGTAAATTATATCAGCGAACTCGGCAATATTAGCAGCATATAACTTAAACTCCTCTTCAGTTCTAAATTTCGGCAAATAGACAAATGCTGCAACAGCTTTAACTTTGGCTAAGCATAGTTTTTTTATCTCATCAAATGCCTTTTTGTTTTTTGGGCTATCATACAGAAACTCCAATTCCTGGTTTTTCACAAAATTCATTCTGCCGGGTAAATTATGGGGCAGGGGAGAGAATGTTTTTAGATATTCACCAATTTTTTCAGGAGCTACTCCCAGTGAGCTCAAAGCACAACAAGCAGCCAAAACAGAATCTAAAAAAATGTCTGTTGTATTATTGAATGTTAACTGTATTTCTTTTAAATCGGCAATAACAGCTCTTGAACTGCGATGGTGAATAAAAATCTTTTCATCTTTAACAAAAACACCCATTCCACCTTTAGCAATATGACCGGCAAGTTCTTTGTTTGCAGCATTTTTGCTGAATAGTGCAGGTTTGCTGTAAAGTCTTCCAATTATTTCAAGTATGAAAGGCTCATCAGCATTGAGAACAGAGAATCCGGATTCGTAAACTTCTTCAGCCACAACAGCTTTAGCATATGAAAGGTCTTCAAGCAGCCAGATATCATCCTGATGAAGATGGTTTTCGTATAAGTTCAAGAAAATTCCGACATCAGCAAATTCATATCCCAGTCCGTCTTTTAAAATACCTTCAACAGAAGTTTCCAGAATTGCGCAATCAATAGAAGTGTCGCCCAGCAATGCAGGTACATCCTGAGGGAATGTCATATTCCCTGATATTATCTTTCTTCCTGCAGAAAACAAACCGTCTGAACAAGCCAGGCCTGTTTTATAGCCTTCCTTCTCCAACGCAAAATTGATAAGATATGCGCAAACGCTTTTACCTGCCGAGCCTGTAATTGAGATTAGCGGAACATGAGATTTTGATTCCTTTGGAAAAAGCATATCCAGCATTGGCATCGCCGGATTTATAGGATTTCCAATAGCAGGATTTACATGCATTCTAAAGTCAGGTCCGGCATTTATTTCCAGAATTACTCCGCCTGTCTTAGTTATTGGTGTTTCGATGTTTTCAGCAACAATCGTAATCCCGGCAACATTCAAACCGCCAACATTGGCAGCTCTCTCTGCAAGGAATCTGTTTTCAGGGTGAACTTTTTCTGTAACATTTTCCGTAATAGCCCCGAATGCCGGATTGCAAGTGGCTTCAATCCTTAACTCAACTCCTGCCTCTAAAACAGAATCCGGAGTAAGACCTTGAAGAGCCAAGGTTTTTAATGTTTGCTCATCATTTACAACATAAGATAACTTGCCTTTATCTCCCAATTCCCTGCCCGGCATAGAGTTTAAATCTTCAATAAGCTGTAAAACAGTTTTTTTGCCGTCACCTTTAATAATAGGCGGTGTTAGACGGGTGGCAGCAACCATTTTACCATCAATAATAAGCAAACGATATGTGTCGCCTTGAATTTGTCTTTGAATTAGAATTGGTTGTTCCTCATTATTGCAATATGAAAAAGCCTGCTTTAGCTTCTCTTCATTGTCAATTTCTAAATATACATTTTCACCCCTTGTGCCTGACAGAGGTTTAACAACCACTTTACAGTTTATACTTTTATAAAATTCAAAAGCTTCATCAATACTATAAGTTTTGATAGTTTCGGCAACCGGCAAACCTGAATCTCTGAGTGTGAGTGTGGTTAGATATTTATCCTTGGCATTTTCAACCCCGATAAAATGAGTATCGGATGTAATTGTAGCCCTAATCCTTTTCTGGTATTTGCCTGTTCCAAGTTGAATAAGATTATGTTGATCAAGCCTTATTACAGGAATTTGTCTTTTTTGAGCCTCATCAACAATTGACTGAGTGCTTGGGCCTAGCAACCTTTCTTCGCGAATCTTAATAAGTTCATTCACAATCGGCTTTACATCAAATCCCTGTTGCAGAAGCAAAGCATTTACGAGGTTTACGGCAGCCTTTGCAGCATATATTCCAGCCTTGTTGTCAATAAAACGAAAAATAATGTTATAGACGCCCTGAGTTAGCGTACTTCTGGTTTTTCCGTATCCTGCCTGCATACCGGCTAATGATTGTAACTCTATGGCAACATGCTCAATTACGTGCCCCATTAAAGTTCCTTTTCTTACTCTGAAAAAGAAACCACCGGGCTTGCCTTCAGAACAATGATGCTCGTAGAGCGACGGAAGAGCAGATTCTAGGCGGTCGTAAAAGCCATCAATTTCATTGGAAAAAATTTCATCGTATTCGCCAAGATTAAGCCTTGTAAGAACAATAGGTCCCGCACTGAAGTAATTAGCACCCCTGAGAACTTTAATAAGCTCTACCTTCAGAGGACCTTCGTTTATCTTATAATCCTTAGCAATATCAGTCTTTTCCATAATGCAAATATTCAACTGTGTATGCAAATATACGCAGTATGCAGATATGTGCTGTGATTATTTGAAAGAAAGTGGTAAGTCGAAAGTCGAAGTCGAAAGTGTAACTTGTCTTGTCTCTGCTTTAATCTGTGGGGCATCTATGGTAGCGATAACTAGTGTTGTTTCTTGAATCTAGAGGTCGTAGGACTTAATAGATAGTGTGGATTGTGCTGATTGAAAGGATTGAAGATTTAGAAGTTAATAAAAATGACTTAGTCATAAAGTTAATTGAAAAAGGCTGTCTCAAAACCCCTTAATCCTTTACAATTTGAGCGACTTGTGCTTCTATTGCTTTAAAAAAGCTCAACATAAGTCGGCAGCATGTATAAAAAATTAAAAAGAGTACTTTTGAGTCAGCCTCATTCAATCATAGATTTGGCGTAGATTTACACCTGTTTTTCAGATTATCATTTTAGAATAATTGATTTAGCGTAGGTTTCGTTTTCGATTTCAACCTTAATGATGTAGACTCCTGAGGGAAACCCTTCAAGCGAAAAGCTCTTATCTCCTTTGCTTTCTCCTGATTTAATAACGACTCCATTATTTGTTAATACTTCAAATTTGAAATACTTAATACCCTTACAGCCTGATATTGAAATAGTAGCTCTTCCATCAGTAGGATTGGGGAATACAATAACAGTTGGACAATCAGTTTTTTTCATATCCTGACTTACTGTATTTTCCTCTGAAGTGCTAGTAAATAAAGAACTATTGGCGGTAGTGATAATATAATCTTCGGCAAAAAATGGTATCTCGTCGGCAATTAATAGTACGTTTTCAGCCATCATAGAGG
>CAZRNU010000186.1:0-5154 GCA_964601515.1 uncultured Bacteroidales bacterium
ATCCGGCTGGTGTTGGCAAGTGCATGTGCACATGTGGGTCTATCCCTCCCGGTAATACATATTTATTATCTGCGTCAATTATTTTAACATTCCCACTCGATAAAACAATGTTATTAGATATTTCTTTAATAATTCCATTGCAAATCAGAATGTCAGAAATAAATGATTTTTCTGAGGTAATTATTTTGCCATTTTTGATGAGAATTTTCATAATTAACTTTGTCAATTATTATATATGTCCAATTCCCAGATGTTTGGATCTTTCTCTTTAAAGCCAAGCCTTTTTAAGTATTTAATATGTTGCTTGTTTTTGCTTTCTGCAATAATTTTAGTAAAACCTTTTTCAATAAACTTTTCCTGAAGAATTTGATAAACAAATTTACCATTTTTAAAATCTCTGTACTCCGGTAAAACGTAGTCTATCCCGACTTTTAATATATCATCATCTTCTCTTCTGGCAAGAAATAATCCGGCTACAGCCATATCACGAAGAATAAAGAAGCTCACTGTGTTTACTTCGGGTTTATATCTAAATCCGGGAAAGAATTTTTGTATATCTCTGTCATAAAACTGCACAAACCTTAATAGATATCTGTTGTCGCTTCTCACTTCAAGTGTTTCAAATACCTCTTTTTTAGAAAAAATTTTATAGAGGTAATAAATGTCTACTGAAACAACAAAAGTATTTAGCAGTCCAATTGGCAAAGCACCAATAAGATATCCATAAGTTGCAAAAGTAGAAGCGCCAATAAGGTTAATTATTCTGAATTTCACTATCGAACTCATAGTCATAGAGATCGCTATAATTACTGAGGCGCAATAACCGATAATTTCAAGAATGCCCATTTCAACAGTATTCATTAATTTGAGTGCAAAGATGGTGATTTTTTACAACCTTTTCATTCAGATTTTGTAATTTTACTAGCAAAACTAACCTAAGATAGAATTATTATGAAGAGATTATTCTTTTTGTTTTTGACAGCTGCATTAATTTCAGCTTCTTGTACCCGAAATGTGTACGTGCCTGTTCAGAGACCGGCAGCAGTGTTTGTAGGTCAACATATTAATAAAGTGGCGATTGTAAACAGATCTATCCCTGAAAGTAAGGATGCGGCTATGGTTACCGGAGTTTTAACCGGTAGTTTGCCTGCTCTTAATAAAGAAGCATCTCAGAGAGCTATTGAGGGTTTGTTTAGAAATCTTCAGGAAAATTACAGATATGAAGTTGTAAGAACTACTGAAGAATATACTACCCCATCATTATGGGGAGATTGGCCACCTCATATGCAATGGACTGAAGTAGAAAGATTGTGTAAAAAATATAATGTTGATGCACTAATACTATTAGAAGCATTTGATTCAAATTTTTTAGTGACCAATGGCGCCAGAGATGTTAAGAAAAAGGATTCACAAGGCAAAGAGTTTTTAGCTAAAGAGTTTTATGTGGAAGGCGTTGCAACAGTGAAATTAGGATTCAGAATGTATGATCCTGTCAGAAAGGAAATTACAGATGAGTATATGTTTAATCATGTGAATAGATGGGAACGCACAGGTACAGCTTTGCAACTTATTATAGGGTCGTTGATTGAAAATCGACAAGCTGTAAATGAAACTGCTTATGCGTCCGGAAGTGTATATGCAACAAGGATTAGTCCGAATTGGATTAGAGTAACGAGAGAGTTTTATACAAAGGGTAGGGGTAATTCAGATTTTAAAATTGGCGTAAGAAGAGCCACTGTTAACGACTGGAAAGGAGCTATGGAAGCTTGGCAAAAGTCTGTTAAATCTAGCAAAAGAAAAACAGCAGGACGATCAGCGTTTAATCTTGCCCTGATGTACGAGATTTTGGGCGACCTTGAAACAGCTAAAATGTGGGCTCAAAAAGCGTATGTTGACTATGGAATTAAAAAGGGTAGGAGCTATGCCGGGGTTCTTCAAAGAAGAATAAGAGACGCTGAATTACTGGATCAATAGTTTTTTATTTATTATCAAACCAGTTATATCTTAGTCCTGCAAAACCAACGAAGCCTTCATCCAAAGGTCGGCCTAAGACGTACCCCTTAGATTTCCAGCCTGCCTGAACTAATAGGTCAAATTTACTTGAAAGTCTAAGTGCCATTGTAGTATTTGCAGTAAATCCACTGCCATATATTTCTTGTTTCCAGGCCTCTATATTTACATCGGTTTTGAAACGCGGAAAATCCAATATGTTATATGCTGTTATTCCTATTCCGTTGTTTTCTAATGGAAAACCATATTTCAAATAAACAGAATAAAGGTTTTTGTTAAGTTTTATATAATTATTCAAGTATAATTCAGCTCCCAATACTGATGTGTTGAAATAAGTTGCATAAACCCAACCGTTAGAATTATCTCCAAGTATGTATTTTGGTTCTCGACCGTTAAGTTCCCCGGCAGCAATAGCTTTGGCGCCTCTGTAAAAGTTAAGGTCAACAAGGTTCCACGCTAATCCAATAATTCCCAACTGATGATAAAAGCTTACAAACTCAGGGTTTATTGAGCCGTCATTCATAAAAAACTCATTTCCTCCCATTTCCCAAACAAATTTCGCAAAGCAGGCAGCATCACCAAAGCACATAGGGTCTCCATTTTCATCAATCCAAGAAGCAGGGTCATCAATATCAAACCTAAGCAAAAGAGAATAAGTTGGCCATATCAATCTGTTGAAAAAACCGGTAAAAAGTTCATCGTTATAAAGACCGTCGTATTTATGAAAATCATTCAAGACATCTCTGGATATCATCGTATTTGCCTCAATGCCTCCAATAATTATCAAAGTTTCATCTTCAAGAGTAACATTGTCCGGTAGCTCAAATCTGCCAAAAGCAACAGGAAAAGATACTTTCTCAATATGGAAATCACCGCCTATCTGCAAAGCCCTTAGCTTATGGCCAAACTCGTGGGGCCACAAGGTTGACGACCATGTAGTAGCAAAAGACCATACAAATCCTGTTATGCTATAAACAGTTTTGTTTTTTATTTTTGGACCAATACCCCTGTAAAATCCATCCATTAGCATCTTCGCCGCAGTTCTGCCATTTTCACTAGAATTTAACATGTCATATTTTGGGGAATATAATAATGTGTAATCTCTGTGAAAGAGCAAGATTGTAGTTTTGGTTGAGTCGTTTTCGGCAAAAACAGGCTCAAAAACCATGATTGCAAATAAGGCAAACAACAGAATTACGTTTTTGAATAGAGAGTTTTGTTTCATGTTTCTTTCTGAGATGTTTTTTTGAATTGCAAATTTTTGCGAAATTAATAATTACTACGAAAATAGTGATTGAAGAAATGAGATTATAATTAACTTCTAGTCACGCTCATCCACGGGATCTCTCACTCCGCTTTGCTCCGTTCGAGATGACGTGCGGGAATGACTGGTAATAAGGGACATCAAGGCAGGCTGCGCCTGCCCTGATGTCCCTTGTTACCTTTTTTAAAAGCACCAGTCATTTCGAGCGTCAGCGAGACCATGATGTAGCAGCGAAGCTTAATCCCGTTGTTCATCCTTTCCGTCACCTCGAGCGTAAGCGAGAGGTCCCGATGGTTCCCCCTTTTACAGCCTTCCCCACAACCTCCTCCCTTGCTTCTGAGCTTCAGACATTATGGAATTTTCATCTACTGTTAAAACAACTCTGTCTTTAACGATTAATTTACCGTTTGAGATTACATCATTTACATGATTAGAATTAATTCCAAAGACAAAATGCCCCAAAAAGTTATTTTGGTTTATATCGGTTGCGGTTTTATAATCAAGAATTACCAGGTTATTATCACCATTGCCCTTAAATTCATTGCTGTTTAGGTAATTATGAGCATTCCTGAATCTTTGGTATGATGATGGATAGTCAATATTATCATGCCTTTGTCCAACAAAGAAAGCAGCTTTTGCACTTTGCAGCATGTCGCTGTGCATGCCGTCGGTTCCAAGCATAATTTTTTCCCCAAGACCTTTACCGGAAAAGTAACCCACATTATTGTTCAGGTTGCTTTCCATATTTTCAGCTACCCAGCAGTTAGATTTTTTAATAAACTCTCTTTCCAGGGCATCAAGGTGAAGGCAATGAACCAGGATAGTTTTTGGTAAACTCAAAACCCCGGCTTCCAGGAATCGTTCACCAACCCTTTTGCCATATTTTTTCAAAGTGTAGGTTTGGTCGTATAAATCTTCTGCAGCGTGTACATGCAGGCCGGAGTCGTATTTTCTTGCCAGTTCGACCGCTTTTTTCAAAGTGTCGTCACCCACCGTAAAAGATGCGTGCAAGCCCACTAGACCTTGCCTTTTCTTAAGATAATCTTCAGTTTCATCCAATCCTTGCTGAGCTTTGTCGAGTCCGTCACGGTCAGTTATCTCGTAGCAAAGTAGATGATTAACGCCCACTTTATCAAAAGCATCAGCAATTACATTCAGAGAGCCTTTTATAAAATTAGGAGAAGCATGATGGTCAATTGCAAATGTTGCACCCGCTTTTGCACATGCTATTGCAGTGGCATAAGCGCTGTATTTAATCATTTCTTTATCGAGACATTTATCAATATTCCACCAAATATATTGCAGAATTTCGTGGAAATTTTCAGGAGACTTCTTTGGAGCCGGCATTCCCTTTGCAAGTGCAGAATAAACATGATGATGACCAACTACAAATGATTTGGTAACGATTTTGCCATTACAATCAATGGTTTGCTTTATTTTGCTTTGCTCAACTTTTTCTGAATTTTCAACAAATCTTATTTTCCCATCAATTCCTTCTTCAACAATTATATTTGTGTTTTTAAATTCAAGAGTTTGCCAATCAACAAATGTGGCGTTTTTTAATAGTAGTCCCATATTTTTGATTTTTGTTAAAGCAAAGATAAATAATTCATCCTTAACCTCAATCTCAGTCTTAATCTTAACCTCAACCTCTTTCGAACTTTTCCTCAAAAACCTTGTTATAACGTTATAAAATTCAATGATTAATAACATAAAATTTAGAAATTATGAAACGAGTAAAATATATTATTCCGATTGTTATTGCAGTGATTATTGCTTCCTGCGGAGGCAGTGAAGTAAAGAACCCTGCTGAGATTTCAGAAGCTCTTAATCCGGGTGAAAAGCCTGAAAATGCTTTGGTTAAGGCTATTGATGTTGAT
>CAZRNU010000187.1:0-5037 GCA_964601515.1 uncultured Bacteroidales bacterium
TCATAAACTATGTTTTTAGTATTTATTTTTAGAAAAAACAAAAATAATGAGAAAATAGCATAATACCTAAAAAACAGGATTACTATATAACTTAACAAGTCGTTATCTTAAGTATTTTTGCATTATTAAAAACCAATAAAATAATTTTATGAATGCTGAAATTATTAACATAGGAGAGGAACTGTTAATAGGCCAGGTTGTAAATACAAACGCAACATGGATATGCCAAAAACTCAATGAAATTGCAGTACAGGTAAAACATATTTCAATAATATCTGATAATGAACAGGACATTTTTAATGCTTTGGATGTTTCTTTGAAAAGAGCTGAAGTTGTAATTATTACAGGGGGGCTAGGCCCAACAAAAGATGATTTAACAAAAGATGCATTGGTTAAATATTTTAATGCAAAGCTTGAACTTAATGAAACAGTTTTAAATGATATTGCTTCATTTTTTAAAAAACGAGGTATGCCGCTTACCGAGTTGAACAGACTTCAGGCAATGGTGCCGGTAGGCTTCGACATAATAAGAAATCCTGAAGGGACTGCACCGGGGCTTGTGTATCGCAAAAGTAAAAAGCTTCTGGCTGCACTGCCGGGTGTTCCTTTCGAGATGAAGTATATGATTGAAAACTATATTATTCCTGAATTGAAGAGTCAAACTCAAAATGAGTTTATTGTTCATAAAACTATACTTACACAAGGCATTGGAGAGTCTTTTCTTGCTGCAATTATTGAAAAGTGGGAAGATAATTTACCTGAAAATATCAATCTGGCATATTTGCCATCAGCAGGAATTGTCAGACTAAGGCTTACCGGAAAAGGGATTGATAGAAAGCAACTGCAAAAACAAATTGCAAAAGAGGTGGCTAAATTGAAAAAGCTTATTTCTGAATACATTTTTGGCTATGATAATGACAAATTAGAGGAGATAGTAGTAAAGTTACTTTCAAAAAATAATCTTACTCTTTGTATTGCGGAAAGTTGTACAGGCGGTTATATATCTCACCTTATTACAAGCATTCCGGGTTGTTCTGCTTGTTATAAAGGGTCAATAACATCTTATAGTAACGATGTTAAGATTAATCAGTTGTGTATTCCATCTCAGATTATTGAAAAATATGGTGCTGTCAGCAAAGAGGTTGCTGTTGCAATGGCTGAGGGAGTTAGAAAAGTATTAAAAACTGATTATTCAGTCGCTGTTACAGGCATTGCCGGTCCGGGAGGCGGATCAAAGAATAAACCTGTAGGGTTAGTTTATATTTCGGTTTCTTCAGAAGATGAAACTATTGTTGAAAAGTTTTTATTTGGAGATAGAAGAGATAGAAATATTGTAAGAAGTTCTGTTACAGCTTTGAATATGCTTAGAAGACAAATAAAAAAGGCTGTTTTATGAAACAGCCTTTTTTATAAAAATATTAGGATTTTAGCTTTTGTCTTTATCTTGATTAGCTTTTTCTTCAGCTTCTTTTCTTCTTGCTTCGCGCGCAGCTTCTATAGCTCTTTCACGCATTAGTTCTCGAACATGATCCTGTAATGCTGTATCTTGTTGGTAAGAACGAAGAATTTCCTGATACAGTGAAGAGTTTAATCCATTTTCTTCAAGTATCATTTGCATAGCAGTTTGCATGTCGCGTTGGTGCTGACTGATAATTGGGCCAACAGTGTTAAATGCTTCAATCTCTTCATCTGAGAATGTTCCACTCTGTAATGCTCCAATCTGAGAAGCACGTGCAATCTGATTGTAACGCTCCATTGTTAAGTTTTGCTCAACTATAGATGCTTCAATTTTTTCATTATTTTCTTTTCTTAATTCACTAATCTCTTTGTTTGAGTCGATAAAACCAAGAAGAGATTCATTTGAATATTTGAACTTATTTTCTTGGTCATCAGTTGCTAATAGATTAAATGGGAATACTGCCAATAAGAAAACTGCAACAATAACTTTGAATAATGATTTGGTTGACATTGTGTTTTTTTTTTTTGGTTAATTTTTTATATTTCGACTTGCAAAGGTAGCAAAATTATACCAACAGCCTGTTAAAAAATAATAAAGGATTAGCTAAGTGCCTATCCAATCATTTGATCTATAGGTAAATTGAATTCTTCAACCATTTTAATATTCATGTCTTCCAGCCTGTTCAATATCGGATTGTAAATTTCAGGAATTACAGGTATGTGCACTCCTTTAGCACTAATTTCTCCGGCTAGAATCATTTCAACTCCAACAGCTGCAGGAAGAGCAACAGTTCTAGCAACTGCAGTGTCTGTTGCCAATGTTCCGAAGTCTAGCATAGATGATTTGATAACTTCTTTTCTCCCATCAGAATATTTAACAAGGAATATGTGCTGCATTACTACCATATCTCTCTCATTTCTTCCGAGTTCCATTTTCGAAATCATTAAATCAGAAGTAATTTCAAATGGAGTGTCGGTTTGTCTGTTCATTGGTCTGTGATCGAATACCCCAAGCCATTCCAGAGCTTTTAAAGCATATGCATCTTCGCTTATATTTAAGAATTTTGCCGACTTTCGTATAATGTCAGCAGAACTGTCAGCGCCAATAAGCACAGCAACCATTTCAGCATAAGTTTTTCCTGTAAAATCATAAGAATCAGAAGAGATTAACTTTAGAGCTTTCATTGCATCAATAGTTTCGCACCAGCCCGGAAATCTGAAAGTTCCTCTCATGATTGTACTTGTCTCCTGAATTCCGTATATGTCGATATAAGAAACCGAGTCTCTATTTGGGTAGATTTCCAATTTGCCAACTTGAGGAAAGTCTACTGATAATGGGTTTTTAAATAAGTTTTCAGTAGGAACGCTAATGTTTTTACCGTGTTTCAGATAATTAGCTTCATTATTACCTGCCATAACAACACCTTTGGGGCTCCATGAAAATTTATATCTAAATGGGTTATTGGCAGCTTCAGGAGCAGGCAGTGCTCCGCATATTGAATAAAACTCTTCAATTTTTCCGTTATTATTATGAACATGATCAATTATTCTCATTGCAGACATATGATCAATTCCAGGGTCAAGACCAAGCTCGTTTAGAATAATAATTCCTGCGTCTTTTGCTGCATTATCCAATGCTTTCATTTCAGGCTTTACATAAGAAGTTGTAACCATATTTTTCTTATGTTTTATGCAATACTTAGCAACAATAACATGAAACATCCATGGAAGAAGGCTTACTGTGATGTCGTGTTCATTTACCATTTTATCCAAAGCAGCTTCGTTGTCAACACTCCACTGAATAGCCTGAGAATTGTTATATCCTTTTGTAAGCTCTTCGGCTTTTTCCTTTACTAAATCAGCAACTGACACAAAATATCCTTTATCCAGCAGGTAAGTAACAATTGGTCTTGCAACCATACCGGCACCTAGTATTAGTACTTTTTTCATTTTTTTGAACTATATTAAGTATGATGAATTTTATAAGTATTTGGAAATGTATTCAAAGTCGGGTGTTAATTTGCCGTTTTTCAATATTAATGCTCTTTTAATAAATCCCGGCAAATTAAGTTCAGATAATGGTGCTGAAAAATCTGCGTTAGCAACCGGTGCAACAAGATTGTATAGAGCTTCTGAAAAGGCAACAGAAGAATCTCTTGGCAATTCGCTTGGGAGAATATCAACTGCCATAACTAAAATTCCATTTCCGGAAAAACCCATTGCTGGTTCATTTTTAATCGGATCATATACAAAAACAGGATCTTCAATGGCTGTTCCTTTGTGAGTAAATTCAATAGATCCGTCAGGGTCGCATGTAATATCCCCAACAACAATTATTTTCGGGTTGCCTTGGCTGTAAAGTTCTTTAGCAAAAGATTTTGTAAATATTCTTGGGTAGCGTGTATCCCAATACATGCAATTCATTAAAATTGAAAGATTAGGTATGTATTGTTCAAAGTTGTTTGTGTAATTTTCCGGGTTTTTATAATAATGCTGGAGATCAAAATCTCTGTCATCATTATTGCTAAGCTTAGAAATATGCTCTTCTTTAAAAATTACCTTGTAAACAACATTGTTTGGTAAATTTTCCTGATTTTTCAGTTTTAGCAAATCTTCAGGTGATATTTCAATTGAAGGTAAAAGGTTGGCTATTTCCTGCGCTCCTACGGATACGTTGCCATATCCGGTAAACCCAATAGTAAAAGGCAGCAATTCCTTTGGTAGTCCATTTTTAGAAATTTCTTGCCCAACTTCAGAAATTACTTTTTTTGCGTCAGCTAATGAATTGTATTTACACGATTGTTGAATTTTTAAAAATACGTTGTCGGTATATCCAAACTCTTTTAGTCTCTGACCTGCACTCCATAAGGAATTAATCATTCCGGCATACCCTGCATATTTCCCGAAAAATATCAACCTTTTTTTCTGTTCATCTGTTACAACTTCATAATCAATAAGATTGCATTGCATTTCCATCATCTTTTTCAGCATTGGCATATTGTAGGGCTGGCCTTTTATCACGTGGCTGAAGAATACATATGTTTTGCCATGTTCGAATGCGTTCTCAGGTATCTCTTTAACACCAAAAATAACATCACACTTTTTAAGGTCAGGCTCAACTCTTGCTCCTGCATTTTTAAATTCTATATCAGAGAAAATTCTTTTTGGTGATGATTGAATTATAAATTCTAAATTGTGTTGTTTAATAAGCCTTTCGATGTGTTTAGGAACCAGCGGTGTACGCCTCTCCATAATGTATTTATCCTCGTGACGGATTCCAATTACTGAACTCATATTTAGTGTGATTTATATATGTAAAAGATTGTTTTTAAAAGTTTGGCAAAGCTACAAAAAATAAGATAATTCGCTAGCTCCTGTAACAAAAATATCTTCTTGTCCGTCTTATGCTCGAATATTGAGTTCTAAAAGAAAACTAGAAAATTTCAGTTCCAAAAATTTTATCCTTTTGCAACTATGAAAACAGCAGCAACATTATTTTTAGTATTCATTTTTGGAGTTGGCTTATATGCCAATATTCCTTTATATGAAAAAAAGACTTTCAATGCAAGTCCTATCAGT
>CAZRNU010000188.1:0-4989 GCA_964601515.1 uncultured Bacteroidales bacterium
CATGCATGTCTTCATCTTCAAATTTATGAAACCAATTAATCTCCAATTCATAGCCCATTGCCAGCAATTGCTTTAAAATTACCAATAGCTCCAGTATCTTTTTTGATGATGCTGAATTCAAATATTCAAGCTTAAAATCGATTTTAGTTTTTGGCTTTGGGTTTTTAATGTATTGCAATGCCCAATCAATAATTGGGTGATAAAAAACATTTACATTTTCAGGAAGCGACCTGCCTGTTATTTCCAACATTCCATTTTCTGCATCAAAATACACTCTGGGTGAATCTTCAGTTCCAAAAATGCTTAGGTTATCCATACTGTAATTATTAAACCGTTTGTTATTATTTTATTGTGAGCCTAATGTTTTTATTATCTGCAAATATATTTTATTTTTTTGCATAGATTGTAAAAAAAACCCTTAATTCGTCGGCTTTTTGATAATTATTACATATAATATATGATTTTTATTTTACGATTTATTGTAATGAGCTTACTGTCAGATCGTTGCGGTTTTTGTTTTTTAAAAAAAAAATATTAATAAAGAAGAGATATTTGCAAAATTAAACTTAAGTCAATTAGCATGCGTTCAATTGTCGTGAAATAATCGTAAATTAGCACTTAGAAAATTCATGTAAATGGCTGAGCAAAAGAAAAACGAATCATTCCTTCCGATAACACTAGATGAGATAAAAACTTTGGGTTGGGATTGCGTAGATGTAATTTTAGTTACCGGAGATGCTTATGTTGATCATCCTTCGTTTGGCGCTTCAATAATTGGCCGACTTATTGAATATCTTGGATTTCGGGTTGCAATATTACCTCAGCCCAACTGGCAAGATGATCTTAGAGACTTTAAAAAGCTGGGAAAACCCAGGCTTTTTTTTGGTGTTACTGCCGGAAATATGGATTCTATGGTAAATCATTATACTGCGCTCAAGCGACTTAGAAGTAATGATGCGTATACCCCGGGAGGTAGAGCCGGAGCAAGACCGGATTATGCAACCATTGTTTATTCGAAATTATTAAAGCAATTATATCCGGAAGTTCCTGTTATTATTGGCGGAGTAGAGGCTTCGATGAGAAGATTCTCTCATTATGATTATTGGTCAGACTCTGTAAAGCCATCCATTTTAGTTGATTCAGGAGCAGATATGCTGGTTTATGGGATGGCTGAAAAGGCCATTTCTCAATTGCTGAAGCTCCTTGATAAAGGGGTGCCTCTATCATCAATTAAAAATGTGCCTCAAACTGCATTTGTTTTAAATGAGAATGACAATCTTCCTGAAATCAAAGAAAGTCATACTGAATATTTGCCCTCACACGAAGAGTGTTCCTCTGATAAGGAGAAATTTGCAAATGCATTTAGAATTTTTGAAGAATCGGGAAATCAACTTAAACCAATTAGGCTAATTCAGAAAATCGGTAACAAATCTATTGTTGCTAATCCACCTATCGCCATATTTGATCAAGAGGATTTAGATGTATATTACGGATTGCCATATACACGATTACCTCATCCTAAATATAGAAAGAAGCCGCCGATTCCGGCTTATGATATGATAAAGCACTCAGTTACCATGCATAGGGGATGCTTTGGAGGATGTAGTTTTTGCACTATCTCTGCTCATCAGGGGAAGTTTGTGTCAAGTAGAAGTGAGCAGTCAATTCTTAAGGAAGTTTCAGACATTGCTAAAATGAGCGATTTTAAAGGATACGTTTCTGACCTTGGCGGACCTTCAGCAAATATGTTTAAGATGCAAGGTTTCGATATGAAAATGTGTTATGTATGCAAAAGACATTCTTGCCTATTTCCCCGGATTTGTAACAATCTAAATTATGACCACCGACCGCTTACAGAACTATATATTAGGGCCTCGAAAATTGAAGGTGTTAAAAAAATAATTGTAAGTAGTGGGGTAAGATATGATATGCTTGTTGACACTAAACCAAGCGACCAGTCAAGGTTTGGATTAAATGATTATATGAAAGATTTAATTAGGAACAGGGTGTCCGGAAGATTAAAAGTTGCCCCCGAACATACATCAGAAAAAGTTTTATCATTGATGCGAAAGCCTTCATTTAAACTTTATAAAATATTTCATAATGAATTTCTGAATATTTGCAACAAGTCAGAGTTAAACCAACAAATTATTCCATATTTCATAAGCGGACACCCGGCAACAACGCAATTAGATATGGTAGATCTTGTAGTTGAATTGAAAAAACTAAGAGCAAACCCTGAACAGGTTCAGGAATTTACGCCCACTCCAATGACACTATCAACAACTATTTATTATACAGGTATAAATCCTTATACAGGAGAAAAATTATTTGTTGAAAAAAATACTGTTGAGAAAAGAAAACAGAAAAACCAGTTTTTTGCTAACAAGCAAAAAACCTTCATTAAGAAACGCAAATCTTAATGAATTAATACGGGTAAGATCTTCTCTGCTTGTGAACTACAAGAATGCCTAAGTAAATCAATACAGGTGTTATTAATAAGCAATTAAATAGCCATCCAATAAGTCCAAAATTTAATAGCCACGAAGTAAGTGAAGAAAACAGCAGATGTGATAAAAGCCAAAAATATTTTTGTTTTTTTGTCATATCCATTTTTTTACTTATGCGAACAAATTTATTCGTTTTATAGTCTATTTGTATGCAAAAATTGAATATTTTGACTTTCATTTCTTATTTTTACAAACGCTTTAAATCATATGCATTCAGGATGCTTATTAACAGATTGTCAATAACTTTGACTTGGTTTTGAAGTATTAGAGATTGTTTTTTAGTAATAATTTTTGAAAAAGGTATTATATGTCAAAAAAGAAAATTGTAGTTCTGACAGGTGCAGGCATTAGCGCAGAAAGTGGAATAAGAACATTTAGAGACAGCAATGGTTTGTGGGAAGAACATGATATTATGGAGGTGGCTACTTACGACGCCTGGCTTCGGAATAAGGAACTTGTTATTGAATTTTACAATCAAAGAAGAAAACAACTTTATGAGGTTGAACCAAATGCCGGGCACTACGCTATTGTTAAACTTGAAGAGAAGTTTGATGTTTTTGTTGTTACTCAGAATGTTGATGATCTTCATGAAAGAGCTGGTTCTCAAAAAGTTATGCACCTGCACGGTGAATTGAAGAAAGTTAGAAGTACTGTAGATGAAGATCTTGTTTATGAATTGGATGGTTGGGAATTGAAAATTGGAGATAAATGTGAAAAGGGCTCTCAACTTAGGCCGCATATTGTCTGGTTTGGAGAGGCGGTTCCAATGATTTATGAAGCTGCTCAACTTACTGCTACTGCGGATATAATAATTATTGTTGGAACTTCATTAAATGTTTATCCGGCGGCCGGACTGGTTGGTTATGCAAAGGTAGGTACGCCTGTATATCTTATTGACCCGGGAGACCTTAGCACTGACCATATTCAAAATCTTACCTTTATTAAAGAAAAGGGCTGTGTTGGTGTTCCCAAGCTGGTTAATGAATTGCTTAAGAAAGGATAAAAGAACCGGTAATTTGTATAATTATAAATTAAAATTTTATTAAGATGAAAAAGCTTTCAATGGATGAATTGAATAGATTGTCGGTTGATGATTTTCATCGAACAGATAAGGTTCCGTTAGTAATAGTTCTTGATAATATTAGGTCTATGATGAATATTGGCTCGGTGTTTCGCACGGCTGATGCTTTTCGGATAGAGAGTATATTGTTATGTGGGATTACGGCAACACCCCCAAATCGAGAAATTCATAAAACGGCGCTTGGAGCAACTGAGTCTGTTGATTGGAAGTATTTTGATAAAACTACTGATGCCATTATGCAACTTAAAAAGAATGGATTTTTTGTTATTGCGATGGAACAAACAGATTCTTCAACGAGCTTGGCTAACTTCAGGCCGGCAAAAAATGTGAAATATGCAATTGTTTTTGGTAATGAGGTGAAAGGAGTAGAGGATGAGGTTTTAAGAGTTTGTGATTCCTGCATTGAAATTCCTCAGTTTGGAACTAAACATTCCCTTAATATTGCCGTTACTGTCGGAATGGTAGTGTGGGATTTTTATTTAAAACTTTTTAAATAAAAATCTACTCTTTTATCTGGTCGTGGTCGGCTTGAAATCTAAACCCCAATCTTTTTCCGGTTTTTTGCTTCATGAAAAATGAATTTTCAAAAACCTCATTTACACTCGTTTCCTTAACCATATCGTAAGGTGGTGTCAATAAATCAAAATCAATGCTGTATAGGATTGCAGATTCAATAATTTTTCTAATAGAATCTTTCTCTATAGGATTATTCATAAACTGGTCAAAATAAAAACCTGTCTGGTGTTTTCCTTCAACTAGAAAGTGATTTTCTTTGTTGATAAAAACCCTTGCCACTAAATATCCTGAATCGTTAAGCCTGTTATATTTAAATGAGTCTGTGAGAAAGTTGTATAAATTAATAACTCCTGAATATGACCTCGTTTGGTCTTGTTGAATATAGGTAGTCTTCATGACATTGTGTAAGCGAGGAAATTCGAATACGTTTGTATGCATTGACATTATAATGGTATCACCTGCAAAAATGATTTCACCCTCAAACTCGCTTTTGTCTTTGAAATCAACTTTTATCTTTTCATTGTGGTCTCTAAGTATTTTTCTGGTATCTGAACAAAGTTGATCAGCAACTTTTTTAAACTCCTGGAATACTTCCCTAGTGTTGTTGTAAACTAATCTTTTAAGAGATGCTTTAGTCACGAGTTTGTTGTAAAACTTGTGATTATTTTTTTCTTGAATGTTGTTTTGATCCGCTTCCATATAAATGCAATTTAATTCTTGCCAATTTAATAGTTAGTGCAGTAATGATATTTTTGCAGCAAATGTAAGAAAAAAGTTAATTAAGTCCTAAGTCCCGAGTCCTAAGTCCTAAGTCGGGAGTCATTAGTTCTGTATCCACCCCTATAAAACTGGACTAATTTCCTTTGTTGTTAATATTTGATT
>CAZRNU010000189.1:0-4948 GCA_964601515.1 uncultured Bacteroidales bacterium
GAATTATAAAATACATATTTTCAAGCACTTAGTTCAAAATGCTTTTTTTCAGAACCTTAAAATTACAACAATATACGACTGTAAAAATGAATTTATTATTTTTTATAACAGGCATTGTTGAGTTTGCAAATATATTAAAATCTATTACGCTTAGGTTGTTTATTAAATAAATGAAGAATAGCAAAACTTTTTTTCAACATTCATTATCAGCGACTTGCTTTTATTAAACAATTGTTGTAAATTTGGATATTAACCAACAAAAACATCAATATGGAAACACACAAAACTATTGAAAGGTTTGGCGGATTAATAAAAGAAGAGGCTTTAAACTGCATTCAAGATGACATCTTATTGCCAAACACATGTGTATTAGAAGCGGCTTCGCCCTACTTTGGATATTACAGTCAGGAACCAAGTGCTCAGAAACCCCAACATTTATATCTGACTTTAAATGGATATTATTCATTTGAAAGCATTATGAGATCTACCCAAAACATCAAGAAGCACTTTAACCACTCATTTGATGCTGCACCTGGAAGTATTTCAGTTTTTGGCAATATCTGCCAGGCTATTAGAATAAAAAATCTTCAACAATACTCTCATGTTAGTTCGCTTCAAAGACTTTATATGGAAGAGGGTATTATGTTTAAAAAGAAATCCATAAAGATTCATAATGAAATGGCAATGATAAAGCTAAGGAAGTTCTTCAACCTTGAATATCAAAGTGATAATATTTATATCGATAAAGACGAGCCCCACCATGCATATTTTGTTTTACCGGAACAAATAGATTGGGAATCTCTTAAAAGAGTTACAAAACAAGTAAAAATGGATACCTGTTGTTTTTATTTCGATGCTGCTTTAGCTTTTATTTATAATGAAAAAGAGATTAAAGATTTAATTAGAATTTACAGCATAAACTTCAAATTGGATGATGTTAAGGATATTCAGGGCAAATATTATAAGTATCTTGGATATTAATAATTAGTATTTGCTGTTAATCATAATACATTTTTAAACCTTTCCGGAATCATAATTATCGGTTTTTCTTTTAACATTCCCGGCTTATTAATTGCGAAAAATGGTCTAAACCAAGATTGTCTTTTTCTTGCTTTCGGGAAAAACGAATCAGCATAGATAGGTTTGCTAGTGCTAATCAAATCAAAAAGAAAAAACCTTCTGTTGAAATGATTTTTCCAGCCGCTTTCATTCAACTCGCTATTTAAAATTTTTGATCTACATTGCTCATAATCAACCATGCCGAAATGGAATAGAAAAAGATTTGGGTCGATGTGGAAGTTTTTACCTTTTATCCTGTGAAAACCCGAACCCCACCTAACAGGCTTAAAGGCAACAATTGCCTTTGTGTAGCGCGCAGATAAATGGGCATAACTTCTTTGTTGAAGAAAAGGCAATGATGAGTCAATAGCTTTTTCAACCTCCAAATGCTGCCCTACGTCTAATCCTAACGCAGATAAAGAAGAAGTGGAAAAGTTTTTTTGAAGATATTCAGAAAGACTAATCCCACAATTTGGATCAACAACCAAAAACTCGTCAATATCATGCGCTATTACAATGTCATACTTTTCGAATAAGTCTTTGGCAATAATTGAAACTAAACCGGCTCTGTATCTGTCTCCTTTAGAGCGACTTAATTTTTTGTGAGGTTTTTGTATAATGTTTATGTAATGATGTTTTTCCGGGAGTGGCTGATCCAATCCATCCAAAACAAGGTAAAGATTTTCAAACCCAAGATTGGTCCCATAATAATCAATCCATTTTGGCGTAAAGAAATTATCATTACGCACCATTGAAATAGCACAGATTCTTTTGGGATCAGATGTTTTCATTATTAAGAATTAGTTAATGGCAAAGTTGCGAAAAATTTAATAAAAGCCATACCTTTGCAAAAAAAAATGACCGGCAACATCCATACAAACCACACTCATCCAATTGATGCAGTGATTACATGGGTTGATGGCAATGACCCTCAGCACATTCAAAAAATGTCGGCATTTCTAAAAAACAATGAGAGAAGTAATATACCCGGGGCTCACCCAACACGCTTTAACAGCGTGAATGAAATCAAATACTGCCTTTTGTCTATTTTCAAATTCGCTCCTTTTGTAAGAAATGTTTTTATTATAACAGACAATCAAGATCCTCAATTATACAATGATATCAAAAAATTCTATCCTGACAGGCTTTCAGATATTAAAATAATTGACCACAAAGAAATATTTGCCGGATTTGAAAAAGAGCTTCCAACTTTTAGCAGCAGATCTATTGAAACAATGATGTGGAGAATTAATGAATTATCCCAAAACTTCATATACTTTAATGATGATACTTTTCTGATAAGAGAAACCACGCGGCAAGATTGGTTTATCAACGACAAGCCGGTTTTATTTGGAAGATGGCTTATTGGTCCTTGGCCAAGAGTAATTTGGCAAAATATTCATAAATTGATTATGAAGTACATTGCTTTTAATAAAAACTATCAACCTAGAGCTTCTTACCATATGGGACAATGGAAGGCTGCTAAAACTGTAGGTTTTAAAACAAAATATTTTTGCACAAATCATACTCCATATGCATTAAGAAAAAAAACAGCCGAGAATTTCTTCAACAATAACAGGGAGGTTATTGAGAAAAATTTATCATACAAATTCAAAAATCACAATCAACTTAACTTTATTTCGTTACTATATCACCTAGAGCTAAAAATTGGAAATATAAGCATAAAAAAGCCTAATGTTGCTTATTTGCAGCCTTTCAAAAGACACAAAAAATATGTGGACAACAAGATTAACTTTTGCAAAAGCAATGAAAACATCAAATTCCTTTGTGTGCAGAGCCTTGATTTGTGTACACAAAACGAAAAAGACAAAGTCTTTTCCTGGCTTGAAGATATACTAGAATTAAAACAATAGAAGTATTGCTAACAATAATGAGCAGAATTATTAAGACAATTTTTTCGAAAAACCAAAATGAGTCGGTTCATCAGCTAATATATTTCATTTGTCTTTGCCTTTTAATTGCATCACTACCTACATCATATTTTATGATAAGTGTTTCCTTGCTGCTTATGTCAATTAATTGGCTGGCAGAGCGTAATTATAAGGAAAAAATTAAAAGATTTTTAAGCAACAAGCCCGCTTTAATTCTTGCTTCAATGTTTTTAGTTTATTTATTAGGAATGATATGGACGAGCGACTGGAAAAACGGATTAGGATTTGAGCTTCAAAACAAACTACCTATATTCGGTCTAACATTTATAATAGCGTCCAGCAAACCTCTTAATAGAGAAAGAATTTTAGCTCTTCCAATAATATTTTCTTTGTCGGTTTTAGTTACCACATTTATCGGATTATACTTTTATCTGACAAAAGAATTTATCGATACTCGAGAATTGTCGCCTTTTGTTGTTCATATATATTTAAGTATGATGATAGTGTTGGCGATATTTATGATGCCAAATGCTATCAAAAAAATCACACCTAGTAAAAACTGGTTTTTTGTCTCACTAGTTGCATCTTTATGGTTGCTATTCTATTTATTGCTACTAAGTTCACTAACAGGGTTATTATGTTTGATTGCAGCAATTACCTATTATATTTTCAGATATATCTTTTTCACAAAAGGCATTACAAAAAAAATTATTGCTTTAGTAATGATGATTTCATTAACGGTTATAGCAGTTGCAATAGCAAATATCGTTTTATCACCATTATACAAAAAAATTGAACCCGGCATTGAAGAACTTAACAAAACTACAAAAGACGGCAATAAGTATATCCATCATTATCATATAAAAAGCAGAGAAAACGGAAACTTAATATTTTATTTTATTTCAGAACATGAATTAAGAGAAGCATGGGAAGAAAGGAGTAGTTTTGGCTTTTATGAAAAAGCAACTTCGGGAGAGAAAATACAATTTACAGCATATAGATATCTAACATCAAAAGGCTTAAAAAAAGACAGAGAGAGCCTTTATTCGCTTTCGCAGGAAGAAATTGAAGCCATAGAAAATGGAATTGCAAACCATTTATACATAAAATGGCCTCAGCCGTTAGTGAGAATTCATAAAGTGCTGTGGGAAGTTCAAGAATATGACAGGACAGGTAATCCAAGCGGGCATACACTAACACAAAGAATTGAGTTATGGAAAGCATCTTGGGTTGCATTTAAAGCCTTCCCTATACTTGGCTGGGGCACCGGAGATATTTTGCAAGCTCTTGATTATGGACTAACAAAAATAGACTCCACACTTCAAAACAGAACAATGAAGCCCCACAATCAGTTTTTGAGTATTTTACTCACGGTGGGTATTATCGGACTCATAATAATTGCCATACAGATTTATTACTACGTAAAAAGATCAAATGCACTCAAACATGACAGTTTTAAAATATTGAGTATTATATTTTTTGTCTCCGTTTTTAGTCTGAGTCCAATAGATTCAGCGGTTGGGTTAAACTTTCTACTCTTCTTTGCGCTTTATTATGGAATGATGTTGATTGAAGATTAAAACCTCAATCTCTCACCTTTAGTTTAAACAAATAACACTACAATACAAGTCTAAGAAAAAAATAATCAAAAAAGTTATTTATATACTTGCGTGTATAGTTATAATAACTATCTTTGCACTCTCAAAAAACAAAAAGATCTTAAAGATATTGATATAATTCCGTCCTGAGTCTGTGTTCTTTACAGATATAGACATGTGAGATAAGGAAATCGAATCACGGAGAGGTGGGTGAGTGGCTTAAACCAACAGTTTGCTAAACTGTCGTAGGGGTAACCCTACCGGGGGTTCGAATCCCCCCCTCTCCGCAGGAAAAATTCGGGGTGTAGCGTAGTCCGGTATCGCGCCTGCTTTGGGAGCAGGAGGCCGTAGGTTCGAATCCTACCACCCCGCCAATAACACTGGGTTCCGTAGCTCAGC
>CAZRNU010000190.1:0-4940 GCA_964601515.1 uncultured Bacteroidales bacterium
TAAAAGTACGATTTTTATTAGTACTTTTAGTCTAGTTTCTTAGGGGTGGGCAACATCTGAGTTAAGTTTTTTACTTTTCACTTTTCACTTTTCACTTTTCACTTTTAACTTTTAGTTTTTAGTTTCTTGAGCTGTTTTTCATAATCATTATAAATAAGTAAAACGCTGTTAAATATTCCTGAAATTTCATAATTTTGCACTCTCAAAATTGTCAAACCCAATAGCTTAAAAATAAGGACCTTTTAAATTTTAATATTTATGACAAACAAGAAAAAATTTGTTACCTGTGATGGTAACTACGCTGCAGCAAATGTAGCTTATATGTTTAGCGAAGTAGCCGCTATATATCCTATTACACCATCATCCGACATGGCAGAGAACGTAGATAATTGGTCTGCTGCCGGAAGAAAAAATATTTTTGGAGATGAAGTTAAGCTTGTTGAAATGCAATCTGAAGCTGGTGCGGCCGGTGCTGTACATGGTTCACTTCAGGCGGGTGCTCTTACCAGTACTTATACTGCTTCTCAAGGGTTATTGCTTATGATCCCAAATATGTATAAAATTTCAGGCGAACTTCTTCCGGGAGTTTTTCATGTTTCTGCAAGAAGTTTAGCTGCGCAAGCACTTTCAATTTTTGGTGATCATTCAGACGTTATGAGTACTCGCCAGAGCGGTTTTGCGATGCTTGCAACAGGAAGTGTTCAGCAAATTATGGATATTGCTCCTATTGCTCACCTTGCTGCAATTAAAACAAGAGTTCCTTTCCTTCATTTCTTCGATGGTTTCCGTACTTCTCACGAAGTTCAGAAAGTTGAAGCTGCTAACGAAGAAGAATTAAAAAAACTTGTTGATTATAAAGCTCTTCAAGAGTTTCGCGAAAGAGCATTAAATCCTGAACATCCTGTTACTAGAGGTACTGCTCAGAATCCTGATATCTATTTCCAATCAAGAGAAGCTGCAAATTCTTTCTATCAGAGTATTCCTGATGTTGTTGAGGAGTATATGCAAGAAATCTCTAAAATATGCGGAAGACAATATCATCCTTTTACATATTATGGTGCGCCTGATGCTGAAAATATAATTATAGCTATGGGTTCTATAACTGATACAATTAAGGAAACTATTGATTATTTGAGAACAAAAGGTGAAAAAGTTGGTCTTATATCAGTTCATCTTTACAGACCATTCTCTTCAAAATATTTCTTTAAAGTACTTCCAAATTCTGTAAAAAGAATTGCTGTACTAGATCGTACAAAAGAAATTGGAGCAAACGGAGAACCTCTTTATCTTGATGTTCGCGATATGTTCTATGGTAAAGAAAATGCCCCTGTTATTGTTGGTGGAAGATATGGCTTAAGTTCAAAAGATACTCAGCCTTATCACATTATTTCCGTATTTGATAATTTAAAACTAAAAGAACCAAAAAATAATTTTACAGTTGCTATTGTTGATGATGTTACTTTTACATCTCTTCCAATGGGCGAACCAATAGATGTTGCTATTGAGTGCGCTTATGCTGCTAAATTCTATGGTATTGGTTCTGACGGTACAGTTGGTGCTAATAAAAACTCTATCAAAATTATTGGCGACACTACAGATAAATATGCTCAAGGGTATTTTTCATATGATAGTAAGAAATCAGGAGGTATTACTGTATCTCACCTTCGTTTTGGCGATTGCCCGATTCGTTCACCTTATCTGATTAACAACGCTGATTTTATTGCTTGCCACGTTCCTGCATATCTCGAAAAATATGATATGCTTAAAGGTTTGAAAAAAGGTGGAATTTTTCTTTTAAATTCTATTTGGGATGTTGAAGAAACCAAAAAGCATATTCCGGGACATATGAGAAAATATATTGCGGATAATGATATTCAGCTTTATATTATTAATGCTACTGAAATTGCTGAAGAACTTGGACTAGGCGGTCGTACAAATACAATCATGCAAAGCGTTTTCTTCAAACTGACAAATGTTATTCCTTACGAAAAAGCAGTTCATGAGATGAAAGATGCTATCAAGAAGTCTTATGGCATGAAAGGGGAAGAAATTGTTAAGATGAACAATGCTGCTATAGATGCTGCCGATAAAGTTGTAAAAGTTGAAATCCCTGCTGATTGGAAAAACGCCGACACATCAAAGGCAAAATCTAAAAAAGAAGTTCCTGCATTTATTGAAGATATCGTTTTTACAATTAACGGACAAAAAGGAGATACTCTTCCTGTAAGTGCATTTAAAGGTCGTGAAGATGGTACTTTCCCGCAAGGAACTACTGCTTATGAAAAGAGGGGTATAGCTGTTCATGTTCCTGAATGGGTGCCTGCAAACTGTATTCAGTGTAACCAGTGTGCATATGTTTGTCCTCACGCTGTAATTCGTCCTTTCCTTCTTAATGATGATGAAATGAAGAAAAAGCCTGCAGATATTCAGGTTATTGATGCAAATGGAAAATCTCTAGCAGGTCTTAAATATAAAATTCAAATCAGTCCGCTTGATTGTACAGGTTGTGGCAACTGTGTTGATGTTTGTCCTGCTCCTAAAAAAGCTCTTGAGTTTAAATTCCTTGAAACTCAAATTCATGAAGATACAAATTGGGATTGGTTTACAAAAAATGTTTCTTATAAAGAGACGTATCTTGATAAATATCAGTCAGTAAAAAACAGTCAGTTTGCTCAGCCTTTGTTTGAGTTTAGTGGTGCTTGTGCCGGTTGCGGTGAAACTCCATACATAAAGCTTATTACTCAGCTTTATGGCGACAGAATGATGATTGCTAATGCTACAGGTTGTTCTTCAATTTATGGTGGTTCTGCTCCTGCAACTCCATACACTGTTAATAAAGACGGTCATGGTCCATCTTGGGCAAATTCTTTATTTGAAGATAACGCTGAATATGGCTTCGGTATGGTTACTGCTGCTAACAAACTTCGTAACAGAATAGTAAGGTTGATGGAAACATCAATGGATAGCAAGTTGAGTTCTGAAACTAAAGCTGCTTTTAAAGAATGGTTAGATACAAGAAATGATGGTGCGAAATCTAAAGAAGTATCAGCTAAAGTTGTAGCTTGCCTTTCAAAAGAAAAAGATCCAATTGCAAAAGAAATACTTGATTTGAAACAATATCTTGTGAAAAAGTCGGTATGGGTAATTGGTGGCGACGGCTGGGCTTATGATATCGGATTTGGTGGTCTGGATCATGTTATTGCTTCAGGTGATGATATTAATATGTTGGTTCTTGATACAGAGGTTTATTCAAATACAGGCGGACAAGCATCTAAATCTACTCCGATTGGTGCAATTGCAAAATTTGCAGCTGCAGGTAAGAGAATTCGTAAAAAAGACCTTGGTTTAATGGCAATGACTTATGGTTATGTTTATGTTGCACAAGTAGCAATGGGTGCTAATCAAAACCAATTTGTTAAGGCTGTTCGCGAAGCTGAAGCTTATCCGGGGCCATCTGTGATTATTGCTTACTCACCATGTATTGCACACGGTCTAAAAGATGGTATGGGTAAATCTCAACAACAAACCAAAGATGCTGTTGAAGCAGGTTACTGGCACTTGTTTAGATATAATCCAATGCTAGAAGCAGAAGGTAAAAATCCATTCCAGCTTGATAGCAAAGAGCCGGATTGGTCTAAATTCCAGGAATTTATCAATTCTGAAGTTCGTTATAACTCATTGAAAAAAGCATTCCCGAAAGAAGCTGATGAACTATTGAAAGCTACTGAAGAAAATGCCAGATGGAGATATAATGCATACAAGAGATATGCAGATATGAATTTTGGAAAATAATTCATGTTTTCTTTAAATAAAAAAGGCCGGAAAATCCGGCCTTTTTTTATTATGATTTTATCGAGCTCAATGGCTGTGCAAAGGTTTTAACATCTTCACCGCTTATTGTTTTGTCACAAAGAATAACAAGCCTTTCCACAACATTGCGAAGTTCTCTGATATTTCCAGTCCATTGAATTTTTTTCAGTTCAGATAATGCTTCCTTATTAAATTGTTTTCCGGGCATTCCTTGCTCCTGAATTACCTGATTTAAAAAGTGCTCTGCAAGCAATGGAATATCATCTTCTCTTTGATTCAAAGATGGAACCTGTATTAAAATTACACTTAATCTATGATATAGGTCTTCGCGGAAGTTACCTTTTTCAATCTCTTTTTGAATGTCTTTGTTTGTGGCGGCAAGAACCCTTACATCAACAGCAATATCTTTTTCACCACCAACTCTTGTAATTTTATTTTCCTGCAGTACTCTAAGCACTTTAGCCTGAGCAGCAAGGCTCATATCGCCGATTTCATCAAGAAAAATAGTTCCTCCATGAGCCATCTCAAAATTTCCTTTCTTTTGTTTAATGGCAGAAGTAAATGAGCCTTTTTCATGACCAAAAAGTTCACTTTCTATCAGTTCTGAAGGTATTGCGGCACAGTTTACTTCAATAAAAGGCCCCTCAGCTCTTTTACTCTGAAGGTGTATCCATCTTGCTACCAACTCTTTACCTGTTCCGTTTTCCCCGGTAATAAAAACTCTGGCATCTGTTGGTGCTACTCTATTTATTAATTCTCTAATCTTGTTTATTGCTGCCGACTCTCCAATCATCTCAAAAGTCTTATTAACTTTCCTCTTCAAGACTTTTGTTTCCGCAACAAGATGTGTTTTGTCCATCGCATTTCTAATGGTAATAAGAATACGATTTAAATCCAATGGTTTCGATATAAAGTCGTATGCACCTTTTTTTATAGCTTCAACAGCGGTTTCAATGTTGCCATGACCACTTATCATTACAACTGTTGCTTCATTACCAAGCTCTTGAAGTTTTTCGAGAACTTCAATCCCATCCATTTTTGGCATTTTTATGTAGCAAAGTATTACATCATAAGAACCTTTTTTTGCTTTTTTAATTCTTTCACTTCCGTCTGAAGTAAGATATACTTTA
>CAZRNU010000191.1:0-4855 GCA_964601515.1 uncultured Bacteroidales bacterium
CAGTCTTTATTGTTTCAAAAATTCCATTAACATCATATCCGCATTCAGAATGCAATTCTTTTAGGGTTCCTTGCTCAATAAATTGATCAGGAATTCCCAAACGCTTTACAAAAGCACTATATCCATTGTCTGCCATAAACTCCAACACAGCACTTCCCATTCCGCCTGCAAGAGAGTTGTCTTCTACTGTTATTATTTTAGAATGCTTTTTGAAAATCTGATGTAATAAATTTTTATCAATTGGTTTAATAAAAATCAAATCAATAAAATCAACACAAATTCCCTTTTCTTTCTCAAGCATATCACATGCTTTCAATGCAGCATTACCAACATTTCCGACAGATATAACTGCAAGTTTATCACCTTCTCTGAGTTTACGTCCTTTGCCTATTTCAATCTGTTTCATCTTTGTTCTCCAATCCACCATAACACCATTACCTCTGGGATACCTAATGACCCATGGTCCTGACTTCTTGAGCTGAGCAGTGTACATAAGATCTCTCATCTGCTCTTCATTCATAGGGGATGCTATTGTAAGATTAGGAATTACTCTCAAAAAAGAAAGATCAAACGATCCGTGATGAGTAGCGCCATCCTCGCCTACCAATCCGGCTCTGTCGAGGCAGAAAATTACTTGTAAATCTTGTAGCGCAACATCATGTATTGCCTGATCATAAGCCCTTTGAAAAAATGAAGAATAAATATTGCAATAAGGAATTAATCCTTGTACTGCCAAACCGGCTGCAAATGTAACTGCATGCTGTTCAGCAATACCAACATCAAAAGCTCTCTCAGGGATTTCATTCATCATTATGTTTAAAGAACAGCCTGTAGGCATGGCAGGTGTAATACCAACTATATGAGGATTTTCTTTAGCGAGTTCAAGTAATGTTTCCCCAAAAACTATTTGATATTTAGGTGGTTTATCTTTTTCTGATGAAGAAACTTCTATTTCCCCGGTATCTTTATTGAAAATTCCAGGAGCATGAAATTTTGTCTGATCTTGTTCAGCAAATGAATAACCCTTTCCTTTAACAGTAACAACATGCAAAAGCTTAGGTCCCTTAATGTCTTTTAAATCGTTAAGAAGCTTAGTAAGATACTGAACATCATGACCATCAACCGGTCCAAAGTATCTAAAGTTTAGAGATTCGAAGAAATTGCTTTTCTTTAATATCGTTGATTTTATCGCATGGCCTATTCTTTGAACCAGTTTGCGGGTTTTTGTTCCAAAGCCTTTGGAGGAACCCAGCAAATTCCATACTTCATCTTTAAACTTATTATATGATTTGGATGTAGTAATATCAGTAAGATAGTCTTTTAGAGCACCTACATTTTTATCAATTGCAATTCCATTGTCGTTTAGGATAACAAGAATATCAGAATTTGCAACACCGGCGTGGTTCATAGCTTCAAATGCCATACCAGCAGTAAGACTTCCATCCCCAATAACTGCAATATGCTTTCTGTCATTTTCTCCTCTTATTTTTGACGCAATTGCCATTCCAAGCGCAGCAGAAATGCTAGTAGATGAATGTCCGGTTCCAAATGAATCGTAAGGGCTTTCTTTCATTTTTGGGAACCCGCTTATACCTTTATAAGTTCTGTTTTTACAAAAAATATCTTTCCTACCTGTAATAATCTTATGGGCATATGCCTGATGACCAACATCCCAAATTATTTTATCGTATGGAGTATTAAAAACATAATGTAAAGCAATAGTAAGTTCAACAACTCCCAAACTAGCGCCAAAATGCCCCGGATTTGTGCAAACACAATCGATTATATATTGTCGTATTTCTGAACATAATTCTGCTAACTGATCAGGAGAAAGTTCCTTAATATCAGCCGGAGAATCAACATTCGACAATAAATTACCGGTTTTAGCTACCATATTTTATTATTTATTTGTTGCAAAATTACATAAAAATCAACTGCTTTACTCAATTATTATTGTTCAAAAAATGACTTATAAACGTAAAAATTTAATTTTCCTTTGTTTGATTTTTACTATTATACTTTGCTTTTACGAAAAACAAATACCTAACATTTTTGTTTATTTTTATATATTTGCATTATTTTAATTCAATCTAAATTAACGGAGTTACATTACTGCGCATGACATTACTTGATTTGAAAAATGGGGAAAGAGGTATTATCCTCAAGGTTAGAGGGCGTGGTGCATTCCGTAAGAGGATTATTGAAATGGGGTTTATAGTTGGTAAAGTTGTTGAAGTAATCAAAAAAGCCCCTCTGCAAGATCCGATTGAGTACAATATCTTAGGATATTTTGTATCATTAAGACGCTCAGAAGCAGCGTTAATTGAGGTAATTCCCGAGACTGAATTTGAATCGTTAAAACTAAAGAGTTTTAAAGGTATTCTTGAATCTGAAACCCGTAATATTTTAAAAAAGAAAGAAAAGGTAATAAACGTAGCTATTGTTGGCAATCCAAACAGTGGCAAAACAACCTTTTTTAATTTCGCTACAGGATCAAGGGAAAGAGTTGGAAACTATAGCGGAGTTACAGTTGATGCCAAGCAGGCAAAAGTTCGTCAAAACGGATATTTGTTTAATATTACGGATTTACCCGGTACATATTCTATTTCACCATATTCTCCGGAAGAGGTTTATGTAAGAGATTTCATTACCAAAAACCTTCCTGATGTTGTAATAAATGTTGTTGATGCATCTAACCTTGAAAGGAATCTTTTTTTAACCACACAGCTAATTGATATGGACATAAAAGTTGTGATGGTTTTAAACATGTATGATGAGCTTCAAAAGAAGGGCGACAGGTTTGATTACGATCTTTTAGGTAAGATGATTGGAATTCCTATTATACCTGCAATTAGTTCAAAAGGTAAAGGGATTAAGGAAGTATTTAATAAAATCATTGAAGTATATGAAGATCAGGATGAAGTAATTCGCCATATTCATATAAATTATGGTGAAACTGTTGAAAAATCAATAAAGTCTGTTCAGGAAAAACTTAAAACAGCTGAAAATCAAAACTTAACAGATATTGTTTCTTCCAGATTTCTTTCAATAAAACTTCTTGAAAATGATGAAGTGGCAATTAAAACCATTGAAGAATCATGTGCCAATAAGGATGAAGTGCTACAAGTTTCCAAGAGTGAGATTGAGAGAATTGAAAGCAGGTATAACGACACATCTGAAACTGTTTTTACCGACCTTAAGTACGGCTTTATTGCAGGTGCACTTAAGGAAACTTTTGTGGCAGGCACTGTTCAAAGCAAGCGAAAAAGCGAAGTTATTGATGGAATATTAACTCATAAATTTTGGGGATTTCCTATTTTCCTTGTTATAATGTGGTTAATTTTTTCAGCAACTTTCATAGTGGGAAGTTTTCCAATGGAATGGATTGAATCAGGAGTTGAACAAGTTGCTTTATTATTAGACAATCTTATTAATCCCGGGCCTTTTAAAGATTTACTTATAAACGGTGTGGTTATGGGTGTTGGGAGTGTTTTAGTATTTCTTCCTAACATTATACTGTTGTTTTTCTTTATAAGCCTTATGGAAGATACAGGCTATATGTCGCGCACCGTCTTTATTATGGATAAAATAATGCATAAAATCGGTCTGCATGGCAAATCATTTATTCCATTACTGATGGGATTTGGTTGTAATGTGCCTGCTATAATGGCAACAAGAACATTAGCAAGCAAAAACGACAGATTGATTACAATGCTGATAAACCCATTTATGTCGTGCAGCGCTAGATTGCCTATATATGTGCTGTTTATCAGTGCATTTTTTCCGAACAATCAGGGTACAATTCTATTTCTGATATACACATCAGGTGTTGCAGCGGCAGTTATAACTGCTCTTATTCTTAAAAAGACTATATTTAAGGCGGAGGAGATTCCTTTTGTAATGGAGCTTCCACCCTACCGGCTACCTACTATTAAAACTACATCTATACACATGTGGTCTAAGGCAGTGCAATACCTTAAAAAGATTAGCGGTATTATTTTGATTTCTTCCATTATAATATGGGCATTAGGTTATTTCCCTGTGGGGATAAAGAGTGAAAAAGTCCTTAATGACAAAAAAGAGCAGATTGTTGCTGAATTTGAAGACAAAAAAGCTCTTGTAACTGAAGGAGACATAGTTACAATGGAAGAGCTTTTCATAGAAAAAGAGGCTGAAATTGAAAGATTGGAGTTAGCTTCAATAATTGAAAGGCAAAACAACAGCTATATTGGTCGTATCGGCAAAACACTTAGTCCGGTGATGGAACCGTTGGGATTTGACTGGAAAATGACAATAAGCATTCTATCAGGAGTTGCTGCAAAGGAGATAGTTGTAAGCACATTGGCTGTTCTTTATCATGCAGAAGAAAACGTACAAACAGCAAGTCCGAACCTTATTGAAAACCTACAGCAGCAAACCTATCACTACGGAGAAAAAACAGGACAAAAAGTATTTACACCCTTGGTTGCATTGTCGTTTATGCTGTTTGTGTTGTTGTATTTCCCTTGCATTGGAACAATTGCAGCCATTGGCCGCGAATCCGGACATTGGAAATGGGGATTCTTTGCTGTCGTTTACACAACATTATTTGCATGGGTTGTTTCATTCATCGTTTTTCAGGTTGGAACTTTATTAGGATATTAAACTATGACACAGATATTACTCACATACATTACTATATTAGCAGCATCCTTAGCTGCTATCTACAAAAGCTATAGGTATATCAAAAGCTTAAATAAAGTGAGCGCATCGGCTTGTGGAGGGTGTGCCTCTGATTGTAGCAGCTGCAATATTGGTAAAATCGAAATTGATATTTAAACCGTAACCGCTACGCGGTATATGTATCGCTATTTCC
>CAZRNU010000192.1:0-4841 GCA_964601515.1 uncultured Bacteroidales bacterium
CTTTTGGAATGATGTTTCCTAACTCAATTATATATGTGTTTTTTGCTATTCCATTAAAAGCTAAGTATTTCGTAATGATTTACGGTGCACTTGAATTATACTTCGGATTTACCAGTCAGGGCAATATTGCACACTTTGCTCATATAGGCGGTATGTTGTTTGGTTTGCTGATTCTGTTGTATTGGAGAAAAACTAAGGGCTCCTATTTTTGATAAATATTCAAATATTTGTGTCAATTTGCGAATAATTTGTGCAAATCTGTGGAATAAAAAAGTCAATATCAATAAATAAAAATATGTTTCGAAGCATCTGGAACGAAATAAAAAGATTCTTTCTTCATGGCTCAGTCGTAGCGAGATTGATTGGGATAAATGTTGCTGTTTTTATAATTGTAAATCTTCTTAGCGGAATATTCTGCTTGGCAGATACTCCAAGATACATAGATTATATGGTTTACAATCTTGCCGTGCCTGCTTCAACTCACATGCTGTTTTACAAACCATGGACAGTGCTTTCTTACATGTTTTTGCACATTAATTTCTTCCACATTTTTTTCAATATGATAATGTTATATGTTGGAGGAAGACTTTTTATTGATTTTATTGGGAAAAACAGAATTATTGGCACATACTTAATTGGCGGAGTTGCAGGCGCATTGTTGTATGTCGCTGCTTATAATATTTTTCCTGTGTTTAAAAATGATATCCCTGACTCAATTGCCATGGGAGCTTCGGCTTCTGTGCTTTCAATCTTTATTGCTATTGCTGTATTTAGGCCTAATGTTTCAATACCTCTTATATTAATTGGACCTGTTAAACTTAAATACATAGCATTCTTTTTTATAATAATTGACTTGATAAGTATTCACAAAGGAAATGCAGGCGGACATATCGCCCATATTGGAGGAGCACTTTGGGGTGTTGCATATATCGGTTTATTGAAACGCGGTTTCGACCCTGCTTATTATATTGGTAATGTTGTTGATTCTATTGGTGGTTTTTTTAGTCCTAAACCCAGACTGAAAGTTCATTATTATAAGCCAAGGCCTGAAACTGACGAAGATTATAATAAGAGGAAAGCAGAAAATCAGAAGCAGATTGACGAGATTCTTGATAAGATTTCAAAACATGGTTATGATAGTTTAACAAAAGCTGAAAAAGAGTTGTTGTTTAAAATGAGTAAGAAATAATTATAACATTGAAAAAGAAACGTAGAAAGCCTTCTTTTATATCCAAAACAGTACTGGTATTTAACATAATCGGAGTATTGTTTTTATTTCTCTCTTACATTGCGCCATATGTAAGTCCGGCTAAATCATGGTTTATGGCATTTATCGGACTTTCATATCCTTTTATACTGATTACAAATTTTGGCTTTATCTTGTACTGGATTCTCAGACTTAGATATCACTTTCTTATATCCCTCATTGCCATTTTAATAGGCTACAATCAGTTTGGAAATCTTTTTCAGTTTAATACAAATGTTCGTAAACTTCCGGAAAACGAAACACTGATAAAGGTTCTGAGTTATAACGTAAGAGTTTTTGATTTATACAATTACGGACCAAATTGGGAACATAGATTTACCAATAGAAATCATATATTCGAGTTTTTGAAGGAAAATGATTTCGATATTATAATGTTTCAGGAGTATGTGCATGATAAGTCGGGTGCTTTTAAAACGCAAGACACATTAAAGACATTTCTAAAGGCTAATAATTTTCATGCTGAGTTTACCAGAAATTCCAGAAACATAAACTTCTTCGGACTGGCAACTTTTACAAAATATCCAATAATAAACAAAGGAAAGATATTGTTTAGTACTCATGGCGGAAATCTTTGCATTTATACTGATGTATTAATAAACAACGACACAGTAAGAATATACAATTTGCATTTGGAGTCAATTGGGTTAGGATCTGAAGATCATATTTTTGTAGAGAACATGATGAATATTGTTCCCGCCGAAAATGAAGATTTCCGTATTGCCGGCAGAAGGATATTAAGTAGAATGAAAGTTGCTTTTGGAAGAAGGTCCCTTCAGGCTGAAAAGCTTGCCGGTCATATTGCTGAATGTCCTTATCCTATTATACTTGGAGGAGATTTTAACGACACGCCTTCATCATATGTTTACAGGCAGTTTCGAAGGTTATTAAACGATTCATTCACGAAAAAAGGTCGTGGAGTTGGACAAACATATGTTGGTATGATGCCCGGATTTAGAATAGATTACATTATGCATAGCAGGGATTTCGAAACCTTGCAATTTCATACAGGAACAGAAGAATATTCAGACCATTATCCGATTTGGGCGGTGATGAAGGTGAAATCTGAGAATTAAAATAAAAACTCCATAAATGTCATTTGAATTAATTTCTGATTTTAAACCTACAGGCGACCAACCGGAAGCTATTAAGCAACTCGTAGAAGGCTTAAAAATGGGATTGAAACATCAGGTTTTGCTTGGTGTTACAGGCTCAGGTAAGACTTTTACTATGGCGAATGTTATTAAGCAGGTTGAAAGACCAACCCTTGTCCTTAGTCATAATAAAACACTCGCAGCCCAGCTTTACGGCGAATTTAAGATGTTTTTCCCAAACAATGCGGTGGAATACTTCGTATCATACTACGACTATTATCAGCCTGAGGCATTTATTCCTTCAACTAATACATATATTGAAAAAGACCTTAGTATAAATGACGAAATTGAAAAGCTTAGACTTAGCGCTACAAGTTCTCTTCTTTCCGGGCGCAGGGATGTTATAGTTGTAAGTTCGGTTTCTTGTATTTATGGAATTGGAAATCCAGATGATTTTCATGAGAATGTTATTCATCTGGAAGCCGGAATGACAATCAGCAGGCAGCAATTATTGCACAGACTTGTTGCTGCGTTATATAATCGCACACAGGCTGATTTTGCTAGAGGTAATTTCAGGGTTAAAGGCGATACTGTTGACATCTACCCTGCTTATGCTGATTCGGCATACAGGGTGATATTCTTTGATGATGAAATAGAAACTCTGGAATCTATAGACCCTATCAGTGGCGGTAAGCTTATGAATCATAATAAGATAACTATTTACCCTGCTAATATTTTTGTTACAACAAAAGATAGAATGAAGAATGCTATTCGCAGTATTCAGGATGACCTTTTTATTCAACTTGAGTTTTTAAGAAACAAAGGACTTGAACTTGAGGCTAAAAGACTGGAAGACAGGGTAAATTACGATATAGAGATGATGATTGAACTGGGTTATTGCAGTGGTATTGAGAATTATTCCCGATATTTTGATGGTAGAAAGCCCGGAACAAGACCTTTTTGTCTTTTGGATTATTTCCCAAATGATTTTATAACGTTTATTGACGAAAGTCACGCCACTGTGCCACAGATACACGCAATGTACGGAGGCGACAAATCGAGAAAGACAACCCTTGTTGAATATGGCTTCAGGCTTCCTGCGGCACTCGACAACAGACCTTTAAAATTTGATGAGTTTACTCAATTGATTGATCAGGTTATTTATGTAAGTGCTACCCCTGCTGATTATGAAGTTCGTATGAGTGAAGGCGTGATTGTAGAACAGGTTATTCGTCCAACAGGACTATTAGAGCCTGAGGTGATGATTAAACCAAGTCTGAATCAAATAGATGACCTTCTTGAGGAAATCAACCAAAGAACAAGCGCTAATGAGAGAGTTCTTGTAACTACTCTAACCAAAAGAATGGCCGAAGAATTGAACAAATATCTTGTAAATAAAGGCGTAAAATCCAGGTATATTCATTCAGATGTTGATACACTTGAAAGAGTTGAGATATTGAGAGAATTAAGGCTTGGAGTTATAGATGTTCTGGTTGGAATCAATCTTTTGAGAGAAGGATTGGACTTACCTGAAGTATCTTTAGTAGCTATTTTGGATGCAGACAAAGAAGGCTTTTTACGGTCGGCACGTTCATTGACACAAACAGCGGGAAGAGCAGCGAGAAACCTCAATAGCAAGGTAATTATGTATGCTGATAAAATTACCAATTCAATGCAGCAGATGATTGACGAAAATAGCCGAAAAAGAGAGAAACAGTTGCATTATAACCAGGTTAACAACATTACCCCGGCACAGATAAAGAAATCTATAGAGCAAATTCACAAGCAAACAGGAGTTGTGGATACAGAATCGAAAACTCCGGGCTACTATGTAGAAAAAGACAGTATTGATATTGCAGCAGATCCGGTTGTAAAATACATGAGCAAGGAGCAAATACAGAAAGCAATTGCAAGCGCCCGCAAAGAAATGGAAAAAGCCGCTAAAGAGCTTGATTTTATTCAAGCTGCGAAATTTAGGGATGAGATTTTTGCTCTTGAAGCTATGTTGGGGAAGTAGAATCATCTCAACCACGGGATATCTCGCTTACGCTCGATATGACGGGGTTTTCAATCCATACAATCTACTCAATCCTCTCAATCTTTTCAATCTTTTCAATCTACACCTTCAGGCTCTCCCCTTCAGATTTTGCAATTACAACCGCTCCACAGGAGTCGCTCCAGACGTTTACTGTTGTTCTGAGCATATCTAAAGGCCTGTCAACTGCTAGAATCAATGCTATTCCTTCTAAAGGCAGATCAACAGCCTGTAAAATAATTATAATCGTTACCAATCCCGCCATTGGCACTCCGGCAGTACCAATTGAGGCTAATAATGCTGTTAAAACAACTATTGCCTGCTGGGCTAAGGTAAGCTCAAAACCAAATGCCTGAGCAATAAACATTACAGCAACACACTCATATAGGGCTGTCCCGTCCATATTTACAGTAGCTCCAAGCGGAAGAACAAATCCTGAAGTTTTAGT
>CAZRNU010000193.1:0-4827 GCA_964601515.1 uncultured Bacteroidales bacterium
ATATTAAAACTAACACCGGATAAGTCAAAACCAGTCTTGGTTGAATTAATCTTTGCTCCCTCTATTAAGTAAAGAGGTTGAACAGGAATCGGCTTGCCTTTTGCATACCTTCTGCCATCATCTTCAAAAGTAAGTAATAACGAATCCGAAAGATTAATTTCTTGAATCACATCGGTAATTACCGCCTGTTCAGTTTCAAGCACAATAGTATTCCTGCTTTTTGTTTGAATACCTGTTACTATTCTCATATATCCCTCCCCAATGCTGCTGACAATCACTGAGCCTATTTCAATATCGCTTGCATCTCCTTCGTATATAAAAATTCCATTGGATAATTGAGTAGAATCGCTAATTAGCGTCAGTTCATTGTTTTCAACAATGAAAACTTTGTCGTTTTGCTTATAAACATTAATAAATGTCGTATCTGAGTAAAACGGATCACAATGCCCCGAAATAACTTGAGCACGGAAGAAAGTTGTTGTATCAGCAATAAATACCAGCGTATCATATGTGGCATTAGGAATGTTTACCCAATCATCCTTCCCTATAAGTTCATGGGTTTTCTGCCATTGTATTTCGCCAACATATCCTTGAAGACGAATAACAACGGAATCGCTTTTTGCAACATTAGCATCGGCTCCAAACAAGAAAGCTTTTTGTGGATAAGCCTTTTGTCCTGCAAGTAGTATTATTGATGCTATGAAAAGTGTTTTGCAAATATTTAATGGTCTCATATTCTGCCGGTTTTATTTTATAATGAGTTTCTTAACAACTGTTCTTTGGTCAACCTGTACATGGATGTAATACATGCCCTTTGACAGGAATGACAGCTGAAGTTCATGGGAGAATCTTTCGTTCTGGTTATTCACCCGGAAATGATAAACAATTCTGCCCGTTGTGTCGAGTACCGTAAGCGAAATATTGCTTTCAGATGGCATAAGCTTTAGCTCAATGGTAAACTGTCCACTATTTGGGTTAGGGTAAAGGTTTATCCATTGCTCTGTTAGTTGGGTAGAAGGTATAGATGTAGCTATTTCAAGTGTAACGTTAATCGTTAAATTTTGGTTTAACACCTCAGCAAGGTCCTCGAAGGGAATATAGCCATCCTTCTCCACTCTATAGTCGTATGTGCCCTCCAAAATACCCTCAAATAAGTAATTGCCCGGGTCGTTTTCTACGCTGTTGAAAGTAACAATTGCGTCAGTAATCTCATTCTCTTGAGCGTCAACTACGCTAAATGTGACAGTGAAAGTTTCCAATGCAAGGGTAATATCGACTATGACATCGCTGCTTACCGTGATCTGAGCATCAACAGGAATATAGCCCTCCTTCTCCACTTTATAGTTGTATGTGCCCTCCAAAATACCCTCAAATATGTAATTGCCCGGGTCGTTTTCTACGCTGTTGAAAGTAACAATTGCGTCAGTAATCTCATTCTCTTGAGCGTCAACTACGCTAAATGTGACAGTGAAAGTTTCTAAAACAAGGGTCGTTAAAACATGGTGCTCGCTACTTTCGAGGCTAACAATTACCTCACTGTTTACACTAATATAGCCATCTTTTTTAACAGAGAAAGAGTATATGCCCTCTTCAATGTCGTTAAAGGTGTAATCTCCCGGTATATTTTCCAACTCATTGAAGGTAACAATGGCATCAGGAATGGGACTGCCAAATGAATCTTCAACTTCGAAGATAACAGAAACCAAAAAGCAGCTCTGCACAGCAAATTGTTGAATGTAGGTGTCGAGGTAAGTAGCATTACTGTTAGATTTCTTTGGTTGTGTTTTTGAATGAATAGCGCTTTCATTTACCTGCGAATAAGAATAAAAAGAGCCACTAATCACCAAAACCAAAGCAAAAGTCATTAATTGGAGAAATTGTTTTCTCATGGCTTTTTGATTTTAAGGTTGTTAGTTTTAGGTATAAATATGTCGATATTTGTTGTAAATTTAGTTTAATTTTAATTCAAAGTTTCATTTGATAAAAAAAAGTTAAGACTCTATTTGTAATTTTTTGCCAATGGGTAGGATTGTAAAAAGTTTTATGAAATTACAACAAAGTCGCTGTTGTATAAGGCGAAAAAGCATTAATCTGTAAAACTACTTTTTCCTCCAAGATTATTCAGCCTTATGCGGTCTGTCCATTTTAGCTATTCCAGTGCCATTTTCTCTGAAAATATTTAATCCGCGGATTTTTATATTCAGAGCTTTACTTTATTTATGTAACATCTACTTGGCTTATAATCAGTGTGTTTCTGTTTAATAAAAGAGTTGTCAATAAGATTCTGGCAAGATGGAAAAACAGTATTGCTTAAGTTTTATCTAACACCATATTTTTTTTTCAGGATTATACCCAAAGTTAGACCTATAGCAGCCAAAGTACCACCTAACAAAAATGCGGGGGAAAAACTTCCGGTTGAGTCATACAACCAAGAGCCTAATATTGATGCAATTGCGCCTGTTCCGAATGCAGTGTAAACAATTCCATAGTTCATTCCTAGATTTTTGGTTCCGAAATTTGTAGCAGTTATGCTGGGGAATAATGCCATTGAGGCTGCAAATCCCCAACCAAGCAAGCCGGAAAAAAGATATAAAACAGTTTGATTAGTAGCAAGAAATGGAAATAAGAATAATGTGGTTGTTTGTAGAGTATATGTAACAATTAGAACTTGCAAAGCTCCGAATTTGTCACCCAGAAAACCTGCCAAAGGTCTACCAAATCCATTGAAAAATGCAAAAATCGACAGTGCAAAAGCTGCTTTGACCGGCTGAAGTTTTACCACTCCGATTCCATAAGGGATTATCAAGGTAAGACAAATAAATCCTCCAAAAAGAATTAATGAAAAAATTGACCAGATATAAATAAACTTTGGGTTGCGAATCATTTCCTTTGAAGAAGATTCACTAATTATCCGAGTTGAATTTTTTGTAGATTTTTCCGGGTTCCAATTTTTGGGTTTCCATCCAACAGGAGGGTTTCTTGTAAGCCATGAAGCAATCAATGATCCCGTGAAGGTAATAGCTGCAATTATTAAGAATGTTTGTTCGATGCCGTAATCAGGAATAAGGATTTTTGCTTTTAAGGGAGCCCAAATTACAGCCGATAATCCCATTCCGGTAACAGATATTGCCATTGCAAAGCCCGGGAAGTCGGGTAGCCACTTTCGTGCAGGAGGTATAGCACAAGCGTAAGCGATTCCACCCGCGGTTCCCCCAATTAAACCATAGGAAAGAACTAAATACCATGTATATGGATATTTGCCAACAAATGATGCAAGTGTGTAGGCAACAATAAAAAGAATCGCAGCAAGAATTCCTGTTTTACGGGGTCCTATTTTGTCTTGTAATCTTCCTGCCGGAATAGTCATTACCGCCGATAAAAAGATAAAAACCAAAAAGGGAATATTTGCCTCAGTTTTTGTCCAACCAAAGCGTGCTACCATTGGGTTGATAAATGCACTCCACGCATAGGCTGTTCCTGCCATTAAAGTGAATAAAAAACCTGCAAAAGGAATACTCCACCTTGTAAGGAAATAAGCGTTTCTTTTCATAACAGAGTCTTTTTCATTTTTCAAATTTCAGAAAGTGGCAAAGATACTTTTTGAAAAGTCACCAACGACAAATACTTAATAAATTTTCAAATTCTTTGATTTTTCTATTACTTGTTCTTTCAGCTCTTTTTTATATTGAATGATTTTTTCCCTCAGAGAATCATCTTTTGCAGCTACAATTTGAACGGCGAGAATACCGGCATTTTTTGCTCCGTTCAATGCTACAGTTGCTACCGGAACACCACCAGGCATTTGCAATATAGAAAGAACAGAATCCCATCCATCTATTGAATTGCTCGACTTTATTGGAACTCCAATTACGGGCAAAGGTGAAATAGCTGCAATCATTCCGGGTAAATGCGCGGCGCCACCTGCTCCGGCTATTATTGCCAAAATGCCTCGCTTGTGGGCATTTGATGCAAACTCATATAGTTTTTCTGGAGTTCGATGTGCTGAAACAATATCAATTTCAAAATCAACATTAAATTTTTCTAGCATTTCTGCAGCTTGTTTCATTATGGGCAGATCAGAATCTGAACCCATTACTATGCTTACTAATTTTTTTTTCATCCGTAAATAAGGTGTTTTTAATTTAGTTTCGCTGAGCTCGCTTTTCAAGCTCGGTTGTCGGATGGAACTCGCATGATGATTTTCATCCGTGTTTGTGCTTAACGAATCATGCTCGTTTCATATTATTATTGTGTTTTTATACGAGTTTAAAAAATAATTCCAATTGATATGTTATTGATTGTGAAAATCATTATTATCTACCCAAGGATTGAAAGAAGTTTATGCTTATAAAATATCTGTTTCTTTGATTTCCTTGAATGAATGAATCGGTTCGGTAATCAATCCCAAGCTCAATATCATTCCTTGCGGAAATGGAGTAACCTATCAACCCTACAACTCTAATCTCAAGATCATACTCGTTGTTTTCCCATGAGTTAAGGAACTCGTTGCTAAGCTTTAGGTAAAACTCATTTTCATCGATGGTTTGCCCCCCCAAAGGAATTTCTGCTGATAGCCTATAGCGCAACCTATACTCAGTATCGTTGTTGCTAGCAAAAGTTTGATCGGACAAGAACCTGTGGGCAATTCTAAAGCTTGGATATCGTCTAACCAGACTAATCTGTTGGATTGTTCTATGTTCAATTTCTCCCTCTTCATATCGTATAAGGTAGCCTATACCACCTGAAATGTTATACGCAAATCGTTTAGCAATTATTGCTGATAAGTCAGTTAGCCTGTAATCGAAATGGGACTTATCTGTATCAAAG
>CAZRNU010000194.1:0-4782 GCA_964601515.1 uncultured Bacteroidales bacterium
AAATCAAATATTAACAACAAAGGAAATTAGTCCAGTTTTATAGGGGTGGATACAGTCCTAAGTTTTTTCAACTTAGGACTCAGGACTCAGGACTCAGGACTGTCACCTTTTCCTGTAACTTCCCAGCTCCTGGCCCCAACTCTATTATCATTCTCCTCACTGCAAAACCTGATAGTTTCTTTTGCTGTATATGCTACTTTATCGCTTACTTTTTGGTGCATGGTTTGGTGTTGAGGGGTTTTTCATAGGTTTCAAATGCTTTAAAACGTCCAACCGATTGCAATACCAGCCCATGGGATTATTGGTTGAACTATTAATCCCCTAGTTGATAAAACGCTAAATGGAGTAAACCCGATTCTAAATAACAAACCGCCTTCTTCTTTTTGATAACGATACCCTATTCTGTATATTAAACACAATGGATATAGGTCAATATTACTTTCTAAAATTATTGGAATAGTTATTCCAATGCCAATTTCAAAATTATGGTTACTTCCTATTAAATAATTAATTTGAGGTGAGACCCAAAAACCACCAGAATCACCCGAATAGCTGTATGTTAATCCTGAGCCTAAAGAAAACTTTGAAATATTGCTGATTTTAAATAATCTGTCATACCCAAAACTATAGAATAAGCCATTTCCTCCTAATTCAAAATAAACACTATTTAATTTATAATCCGAATTGACCTTCTGCAAATCATCATTTTCTGACTGGCCATAAGTGTTTCCAAATCTTAGCAGTAATATGCAAAGCAAGAAAATCGCATGTTTTTTTCTCATAACTTTATAATTTTTTCGCTGATTACAGCAGATTTGTGAATAATTCTGATATAATAAATGCCTTGAGTTAAGGTTGAAACATTTAGACTAAAAATCCCATTAGATTCTATAGTTTCTTTTCTTATTAGATTGCCTGTAGTATTAAAGATTTCAATATTTGCAAATCCTTCATCCAAGCCTGATATTTCAATATTAACAATATTTGTTGTTGGATTTGGGTAAATGTTTACAGTAAACGGATTTTCTTTGCTATCAAGCGTTTGCTTATTGTTTTTGGAATTATAATAACTATCTGTAGAGTAATCATAAACTTTTCCGGCATGTGAATTGCCCTCAATTGTAGCAAGTGGTGCTGCTTCACCGGTTTTAGGCTCTAGCAAAGTGCCATAATCAATATCAGGGTCAATTTTTGCGTGAAATTTTGAGCCTGCTTTTGCATGAAAACCCGGCAACAATCTTATCTGGCTACCTGCCCTAACTGTTACATCGGCCCCTGGCTCTATGGTAAATTTATTATCATTTTCTGAACTGCAAAACCTGATAGTTTCCTTAACTGTATATGCTACTTTGCCGCTTACTTTTTGATGCATGGTTTGGTGTTGAATAAATTAGCAATAGCAAGATGTTTAATTACAAATCAAAGACAACTTAAAAAAAATATTTAAAGCAAGTTGTTGATACACAAAAATTACACTACTGACAATTATCGCAAAATAATTTTTTGTGTATGTGTATTTTTTGAACGATTTATTTGAACTATATAAACTCCTTTTGGCAAGTGACAAATATTTACTGCAATTCTATCATTAGAAACATTGGTTTTTTCAAAAACTATTTTCCCACTGATGTTGTAGATGACTATTTCTGCTGAACTGTCGATTTTATCAGTAAATTCAATTGTAAAACTACCATCGGTTGGATTAGGATAAAGCAAGATATTATCCGAAATATCAACAACAACATTTTCTTTTGTTTCTGCCAATGCATTATTATCTTTTATATTATCAGTTGAAATTGTAGCTTCTTCAAAAAGAATACTATCGCTTGCCAGCATCATTTTATTACTTATATCAGCATTACAGAAAACATCGACATAGTCACCATCGACAATATTATCAGTACATTCTATATTATCAGTAGCGGTAATTTTTACATTTGAACCTGATTTAAAGTGAGTTCCGGACTTGATAACGATACTTTTTGCTTTTATCTCAACATTAGAGCCGGGTTCTGCTGTAAATGGAACATTGCTTTGGGGACATATAGGTCCACTTGTTACAACATTACCTTCAATATAAATTTCTTCTAATGCGGCAAATTTTTGTGTGCCTGTAAGCCTACGATTGATCAAGTATATATTAGGTGATGTTGGCCCAATAGATGTTACACCTGTGTTGTCTGGGTCAAGAAAATCCGAGAGGCCTAGATCCCAAGAGATGTCGAATCTACCATAATATTTGTTAACTGGTGGGCACCCAGAAAATCCACCATTGTTTTGTCCTACAATTCTATGATGTTGGTTAAACAATGGAGCACCAGATGAACCCCCTTCTGTAGTTCCTTTACTTAAAACAATTTGCCAGTGAGTATTGCCAGAACCTCCGCCAAAAGCTGTTGAAGTAGCAGAATTTTCAGCATGAGATATTTTCATCATAGATCCGCTTGGATGATGAATAACTGTAGATGAAGTTGGAGGAGAAGATGTTCTATCCCACCCAGCGTAAAAAACTCCAAAACCTGAAGGTGGTTGTGTATTCAATTCTGCCAGTAACATATCTGTTGGAAAATTACCTGCCCGAAAAGTGGCCCCACTAATGCTTGCCCAATGCATTGCGTCATCACCCTGATTACAAGTTGGACTCCAATACTTAAATCTAAAAATCCATGTTTGTGCATTATTTATTTCTGCTTGAGACAATATTCCGTCACGATTAGTGTCAGCACAATGAAATGCAGTTAGAAAATACGGCGTAAGGTCATTTCTTGTATTGTTTATTAAGCATCCCGAACAATGAGCTTGATTGTTGTCAACCAAAATCAATGAAACAGCTCTTTTTTCCACACACCAATTATCTCCTTCAGGACAAGCTACATCAAAATGACAATCATATATGGTATTGTTATGTCCATTTTCAAAAAAAAGGTTTTTATATCCATGAATAACTTTATCAATATTTATTCTTCCACCAAATGTATATTCAGGTTCGTAGTATTCCAAAGTAATTACATCTCCTTTTACCAGATCAGTGGAAAATTTATTATGACTTTTGTTGTTTAAAGATGAGAATGCTCCGAGTATCATATTTCTATCCTTGTTATATACAAAAAATTGCGATCCTTCAGGCATCCGAAAATCGTCATAAATAAGATTTATTGAATAAGCTCCGTCAGAGCTTATTTTCAATCTCCATATTTTATCTCCACTAGGCAAAGTATCCCATGTTCCGCTATTATCTATCCCAAAATCAACATCAATTGCATAGCCAAAACGAAATAAAGAAGTATTGGTTGTATCATTTTGAATTATTGAATCTGTATTTATTTTAGGCATTTGAATAACATGAACAGAGTCGGTTAATAATTTGGTTAAAAAGCTTGGAGGAGTGCCACCTTTACTTATTTGTGCGTTAACGGTAACATTGGCTAATAAAAGAAAAACGGACAGTGTTATCCAAAATGGTTGTATTGTTTTCATCGTTCTTTATTTTTTAGTTAGTATAAGAACATTTTTATCTACATTACCTGAAAAATGAATTATTAACTCGTTATCACTAATAACATAGCATTTGGAATTATTTAATGATTTCAATAATCTTGATTCCAATTCATTTGTTTCATTATCACATAGTTTAAAAGTTATTGAAGCAATCGTAATTGAAATATGGTTAATAGAGGAAATGGAATAATCTCCTCCTAAAGCATTACAAATACTACCTTTAATTTTATTATTTTCAAAGCCAATCCAATTTTCATTAGAAATGGCTTCTTTATTTGTGATTTTCTTGCCGTTCAATGTTTTTGCCAGATATTTAAACGCCCAATCTCCCTTAATAGAGATGCTGTCTGCTATGCCTTGTTCCAGAAGATTTTCGCAAATTGTTGTAGTGTCTTTTTCGCAACTAATTGTGGTTGCTGCGATTATAAGTGTGATTAGAATGATTATTGTTTTCATAATTTCATTTTCTTTTAAGCATAAGAATATTATTTCCTTTATCATCTTTTTTATAATGAAATAATAGTTCATTATCTCTTACTACATAACAAAAAACATTCGCTAAAGCATTTGTAAGTTTTATTTCTTCTTCAGTAGGCATAATTTCGGTAGAGATGTTCAGATTAAAAGATATTCCATTGCTATTTTCTAGCGTATAAATATATCTTATCCAATTAGTGCTATTAACGTGCATATAACAAGTATCAATACTGTTTCTATTGCAAATATCTTTTATCTCCATACGGCTATTTAAAATTTCCTCATCCTTTTTTATTTTATTCCCATTAGCAGTATAAGCAAAATATTCGAACTCCCATTCACCTTCAAGCAGAGCTGCATCTGCACTGCCTTGCTCCAATAGATTTTCGCAAATTGTTGTTGTGCCTTTCTCGCAACTAATTGTGGTTGTTGCGATTACAAGCGAGATTAAGATTGTTATTGTTCTCATTGTTTATTATTTCCGTTCATATTAATTGCAGGATTTGGTTGCGTGCTCAACAGTAAAGATATTATCATTCTCAGTAAAAAACAATTGCAAAGTTTTCATTATCAGTAAAAGTTCCACGCAAAGCGCGCGAAGGTTTAATCGCAAAGTGCGCAAAAATATAAGTGCGCTGCCCAGCCTTTTGCAACTGTCTTTTCGGGGTTTTGAAATATCCACTCAAATTCAAATACATTCACAATTCTTATCAAGGCTCAATATACACCGGTTCGGAAAGCAGCTCAAATTCTCTTCCATCTAATAACTCAATATTAATCTTTATTTGGAATAATCGAGTTGTGTCG
>CAZRNU010000195.1:0-4779 GCA_964601515.1 uncultured Bacteroidales bacterium
CATCCAGTCGAGAAGACCTTTACTGATGGCAGATCTAATCCCGTTAACATTATAAGATACAACCTTCATTATAACCCTATTGAGAAATTAATTTTCCTGTATAAACACTTTTTCCTGATACTACTCTGTACAAATAAACACCCGGGTTTAATCTATCTCCATTATTATTAGAAGTATTCCAAACCAAAGAATTATTGCCACTACTAATATTGCTTTTTGTAGCATAAACTAACTGACCGTTAATATCGAATATTTCAATTACTAAATCACCCGAATTAAGATTTAAAAAGTTGAAATAAAACTCTCCTGTTGACGGATTAGGAAATACAAAAACATTAGCCTCTGAATTTTCGTCAAAATTTACATTTAAAGGATATCCGTGGGAAGCAAACTTTTTAGTGGAATATAATCTGTATTCACCGGGTTGTAGTGTAATCCCCTCATTTACATTAGACACATCCAATTCAGTTTCTAAAAAGTATTCATACCATTTTCCGGTTTTCTGAAAGTTAGGATTGATAACTCCGGCTTCAACTCCAAAATTACCAATTACAGTAATATGGTCGCTGCCCTTTGTCAGATGAATTCTTTTCATATCTCCCGCAACGCTAAGCGTAAAGTCGGTTGTATTAAAAATATCTTCTGTTGTTTTTAGTTTAGCCAGGGCCGAATAAACTTGATACACTCTTTTTCGTCTCCAGTCATTTAAATAATCCCACCTAACCGGCTTTGGATCTGTTCTGCATCCGGGGTCAACTGTCCCGTTCTGGCAATGGTTTATGGAGTAGTCGTATCCCATCTCTCCAAACTGCCAAATCATTTTCGGGCCAGGAATCGGGAAATAAAATGCTGCAACCAAGGAAGCTCTTTTAAGAGCTATTTCAAGGTTCTTGATGTCATACTCAGAATTAGTTGAATTACCATATTGTAGATTTTTGTACATAATTCTTTCTTCATCGTGGCTCTCCATATATCCAATTAAATTTGGGTTGTTCCATCCACGATTTTTATATGATATCCAACTAAAATCGCTGGTTGCTACCCAACCCATAGCTGCTTCCTGATAAGAGTGAGTGACATTTCCCCAAATTATCATGCCATAATCAGCAAGAACTTTTTCTTCATTATTTGCGGTAAAATGCTCCAAAATAACATAGGCATTTTGATTAACACTCCAAATATGGTCTGCCATATTTTTAAGGATTTGAATTCTTGAAGCATCATAGTTCCAACCATCACTTTCTGTATTTGTAAAACCTTTAGTAAAGTCGAATCTAAACCCGTCAACTTTAAATTCAGTGAGCCAGAATTCATTAACCCTATTAATAAACTCAACCGTATATGGGCTCTCATGGTCAAAGTCATAACCCCAACACCAAGGTTCATGGGGGCAAGTTTCGTTGTACCAAGGATTTTCCGACATTGGTTGTCCCCACTGCCCTGCATTGGGGTCGAAATACATTTGAACAAGAGGAGATTGTCCAAAACTATGATTTAGAACCATGTCAATTACAACTGCTATTCCTCTTTTATGACATTCATCAATAAACTTTTTATAATCGTTTATTGTCCCATAAGCTTTATCTGTGGCGAAATAAAAAGACGGATTATATCCCCAGGAAATGTTTCCTTCAAACTCATTTATAGGCATAAGTTCTATAACATTAACTCCGAGCTGTTGCAGATAATCAAGCGAATCCATAACAGTTTTAATAGCTCCTGTTCCCACAAAATCGCGAATAAGTAGTTCATAAACAACCATTTCTTCAATAGCCGGCGGTGTAAATTCTTCAACCTCCCATTCATATGGTTGAATGCTTGTTTGGAAAACACTTACTATACCTGTAGTTTTGCCTTCAGGATAAGGTTTTAAATTAGGATAAACTAAACTAGATATCCACTTATCATTCCAAGGGTCTAATACTTTATGAGAATATGGATCTGCTATTCTAAGCTCTCCGTCAATATAATACTGATAAGCATATTCCTGAGCTGAAGTGAGTCCTGTAAGTGTAATCCAGAAGTATTCACCATCAGGTGTTCTATTCATAAAATTTTCATCACCAACACCCCATTCATTAAATTCTCCAAGCACAAATACATACTCTTTTAATGCCGGAGGGTCTTGAAGAACAAGAGTTACGGTTGTATTATCAACATAATTAATCCCCGAAATTACGCCATCAGGAAGTTCAGCAATATTAACTTCCGGCCTAACATAAAAATATGACTCTGCCTCAACTGTTGCATCATCTCCAACTGCAATAAATTTAAAATCAAATCGTCCGTATTCATCAGCAAGCCAATCGTAAGAAAGCTCTTCATCTGTAGTAGAATCAATAAATATATCATTAACATACAATTCTATCAAATTTGCATAATTTGCAGATGCTGAAAGAGTTACAACATCGTTTAATTCAAATATTGGTTGCAATCCTGTAGGTGAAGTAATTACGACAACAACTCCGGCTTCCACAACCTCAACGAAATAATCTGCAGATTGAGGAGACCCTGTTGATGAGCGAAAAACAAAACACATATGAGTAATAACTTGTGAAGCATTAACATTGTAAAAAGATCTGATGCTAGGTGTAATTTCAAGTTTGTATAAATTTGCCTCTAACCTTTCAAGAGATGGTTGAGTTGTGTTATTACCCCAAGAACCAATAACATTCTGCCAGTTGCCAACACCTTGAATATTTACGCCTGTATGAGCATATAGTGTTCCTGAATATCCTTCTAATGGGGTGCCGGTTGCATCAAAGTAAACAGAAACCGGGTTATCTGCAGTTGGTAAAGCAGGCACTGTAGTGACCTGTGATATTGATTCCTGATAAGTAATTGCAATAAGAATAAATACAAGAATTGTTTTAAGAATATGTTTTAAACTCATTCGAAAATTATCTGTATTGAATTTGCAGGATGTAACTCGCAAATTTTCATGTTTGTTTGTGTATAAGTTAAAAAATGTTTGTTCCATGTCAAATAATTTTAATTAATCCTTTTTTCCCAAATTTCCTTTAATTAACAAAGATAACAAATTTGACTGTTTTGATGTTTGCCATAAATCTAAATTTCTATAAAAATAAGGATATCGCTTGTATGCACAAGAATTAAATATTTATATCTTTGGGGCATACTGATAAAGCATTTTTCTATCAATGAATCATTTTTTAATTACCGGCTGTGCAGGTTTTATAGGTAGTCATACCACTGAATTACTATTATCTAAGGGGCATAAAATTACGGGGATAGACAATTTCGATCCTTTTTACTCTAGAAAAATAAAGGAAAGAAATATTTCTTCATTTGTAGACCATAAAAAATTCAGCTTACTGGAACTAGATATAACTGACAAGAGTTCATATAAGCACATTCCAAAAGAAATTGACTGCATAATACATTTAGCAGCAAAGGCAGGTGTAAGACCTTCTATTGAAGATCCCAGATCATATGTAAAGACAAATATTACAGGCACTCAAAACATTCTCGAATGGGCATCTGAAAATAACGTAAAAAAGATGATATTTGCTTCTTCCAGCAGTGTTTATGGCAATAATAATAAACTTCCTTTTTCTGAAGAAGATGATGTAAACAACCCAATATCTCCTTATGCATTTACAAAAAGATCATGCGAATTGCTAAACTATCTATGGCATAAACTATATGACATTGATATAATAAACCTGAGATTTTTTACTGTATACGGGCCAAAGCAAAGACCTGACCTCGCTATTAGAAAATTTGCAGAATTAATAAAAGAAGATAAACCGATACAAATATTCGGAGATGGAAAATCAGCTCGAGATTATACATATATAGATGATATTTTACAAGGGATATTTGCATCTATTGAATACATTAGAAAGAACAAAAGTGTTTTTGAAATTATCAACCTTGGTAACAGCAATCCGGTGCAACTTCAAGAGCTAACAGACCTGTTATATAAATTATCAGCCAAACCAAAGAATGTAATCCAATCAGAAATGCAGCTCGGTGATGTTGATTATACATATGCAGACATAAGCAAGGCCAAACGATTATTAAACTTTGAGCCAAAAACAAGTTTTAAAGACGGTCTTGGAAAGTTTTTACAATGGCTAGAAAGTAATTAAAATATTTCAACTTTTATGATAAGAAAACATTTCAGCAAACTTGACAAATATGGCTTTATATTTTGGAATATAAGTTTTGCGACAAATATTTTTTGGGTGTTCTTGATAATGTTTTCATTAAATGAATCTCAACTGTATGTTTATTTCAATTCAGACACTTTATACCTTCCCTCTATATTTAAAGATCTTTTTATTGACAAAACGGGATTTAGCGGATGGAACCTGAATGCAGCTCCAAATTTTTTCCCTGATATGTTGATTTATTTTGTTTTCAATGCACTTTTTCAGGATTTTCGTATGGCAATGTTGTTGTTTAGTGCATTTCAGTACGGTTTATTACTGTATTTACTAAATATAGTTTTTAAACAAATTAGCAGTAATATAACCTGGATTATTCTTGCATTTGGAAATCTGATGATGCTTTTTGTGTTCTTTGCAACAAGTGTTACCGGCGATTTTTCTTTCACCTTTTATCTTATTAGTATAAGTTATCACCTTGGGCCATTCATTATGTCAATAGCTTGTTTGCTTCTATTAATGAAATTTATGAAGACCGGCCTTAATAAATACCTAGTTCTAATGCTCGTATTAGGGTTTATGGGTGTATTCAGCAACAGGTTATTTATAGTAATGTTCGTATTCCCTTCTGCTTCTTTGGTGTTAT
>CAZRNU010000196.1:0-4699 GCA_964601515.1 uncultured Bacteroidales bacterium
ATGTGAATAACTTACAAAAACAACAGCCGGGTGAGGCCTTAAGTTGCTTAAATTATTAACACTAAGCTTTTTAAGTGCTTCCTGTAAAGGTAAAGATTTATAATTTACGGCAGCAAATTCATCAGCTTGATATTCATGCTTACGGCTTATTACATTACCAAAGATTCCAAGTAAAGTAGATATTGGAGAATACAATAACCCGAATGCCAGTATTCCCAAATGAAAAGCTTGTTGTTTTCCGCCCAATGCTAACGACAATTCCTCATAATTTATAAAAATACCCAATAGATAAAGCAATACAGCAGTATGAATTAATGAGATAATCATTCCTTTTGTAGTATGTTTCTTTTTATAATGACCTATTTCGTGGGCAAGCACAGCTACTAATTCCTCAACTGAATGGTCTTTAATCAGTGTATCGTAGAGAACTATTCTTTTCTTTGGCCCTAAACCACTGAAATATGCATTTGCTTTTGTACTTCGTTTTGAGCCATCAATCACAAAAATATTATCAAGTTTAAATCCTGTTTTTTTGGCAAAAGATTGAATTGCGTCTCTCAACTCTCCTTGCTCAAGTGGAGTTTGCTTATTGAATAATGGAACAATTAAAGTACTATAAAACATTGTCATAAATATTGAAAATGCTGAAAAGAGCACCCATGCGTACAACCAAAATAAGTTTCCGGCAATTTCATAAAACCAAACAAAAGCTGCAACAATTCCGCCACCTATTATTGCAGCCAAAAACCAACCTTTTAATTTGTCAAGAATATAAGTTTTAACTTTAGTTTTATTAAAACCAAACTTCTCTTCAATTACAAACGTATCATAAATATCAAACGGAGTTGACATTATATCTGAAGCTATACCGACAACTGCAAAAAACATTATTGATAGCAGAATTGAGTTATCAGTGTATTGCCTGAGTATATCATCTAACCAACCAAAGCCACCAAAAAATAACATTAGCAAAATAATGATGAATGAAAAAAAGCTTGTAATAAGTCCGAATTTCATATTAATTTTCAAATAGTCCTGAGACTTTTTGTACTTCTCTGCTTCATAAATACCCTTTAGTTCATCAGGCAACACGTTGCTAAGCATTGTATAATTTAGAAATCCGAGAACTCTTTCAAAAAGAAAATCTAAAACAACAATAGCTATAATGCAATAAAAAATCACTTCAATCATAATATATTATTTTCAAATTAAACCCCATAATTAATAACCGCCTGCTCGTTTTCTTACAAACCATTCAACAGATAAAAACAATAAAAGAATAAAAAACAACCATTTCCAGTTAATAAGGTCAGAATATTGTTTATGATGGTATAATATAGTTGCAATATCCTTTCTTTCCTTTATATCATTAGCAAGTTGTTCAAGACCTCCGGGAAAATACATTTTTGCATCAGTTTCTAAAGCTACTCGAAACAATAAATTATGATCTGCGATCAAATTGCCTGCTTCAAAATTTAATTCAGCAATTGTAATGACGCCACTAACTTGAAATACCTCATTATTAACTATTGTATTAGCTTTATATTCATAATTACCCGGTGGAAATAATCCAATATTCAAATTATAAGAATTAGAACTTCTGCTAAATTCATAACTAAATTCGGTTTCTGCTTCATTTTTCAAAACCAAGCTAACTGAAGGATCATTAATAAGCTCATAACTAGCATTATACAACTCAGCTTCAAACACAATGGCTTCATTTTCAAAAATCAGATTTCTGGTATTGATTTTAAATAGGCTCTTATCTTCTTTAAGTGCGAGATATTGAGAAATTTTGGCAACAAGTTCATTAAAAAAGATGTGATTACCTGTACGTTGAAAGTTATGCAATTTCCATCTCCAAATACCTTCACCGAAAATGAAACCATATTTTTTATCCGACTGGTCGTTGAACATTATTAATGGATCTTGAGTTTCAACACTTCCAATTTTCTGAAACAAAAATATGTTTGATGAGGGTGATAAAAGATAATTCGCAAATGAAGTGCTAAGCGGAGGCATATAATTTAGAAGGTTCTCAATCTCTTTTCCTATTATAAACAATCCAAAGTTTTTATTAATAACACCTTGAGCATTATTTAATTGATTTGATCTCACCCTAACATTTAATCCAAGGTTAAGGCTGTTAATAATCGAATAATTTGTTTGTCCGCCAAATACAAATAAAACTGGAATATCGCTTTTAAATACTTCTGCAAGAATCCTATGATTAGGAAATCTATATGAAGGAAGCTGGTGCAATATTATAAGATTGTATGCCTCAACATTTCCATTAAAACCTATCAAAGGGAAGTATTCTACTTCATAGTTATCATTATCATCAAGAGCTTGTTTTATGGCTCCTATGTCGGGGTGAGGCGCATCTCCAAGAATCAAAATCTTTTGCCTGCTGTCAATTACATCTATATAGAATCGTCTAATGTTGTTTTCAATATTAAACTCATCAGCAACAGCATCTACACTTACATCATATCGTTGAGTGCCAACCGAAACAGCCTCAAGTTCAACAAGTTCAGTATGGAATTCATGCTCAGAATTAAACTTTAAAACCTTACTGAATACTTCTGCACCATCCTTTTTAATTTGTAGTCGTGTACTTAAGCTGCTGCATTTTCTAGCTTCAATAACAATTTCGACGGGAAAATAATTTCCAAGATATGTAATTGCATTATTTGAAATTTTATTAATCAGTACATCCCTTCGTGCAATAGTATCTCCAAGGGCAATTGTATAAATAGGAAATTTCATCTCTGCTGCAGAATACACAGGGTTAAGTCCTTGATTATAAATACCATCAGAAGCTATTATCACAGCTCCAACATTTCTATTGGAATACAAATCAGATAATCCACTAAATATCAACGATATATCAGTTAGCTTGTCATTAAAACTAATTGAATCTTCTCTTCTAAACCCGTCTCCAAAGGAATATAAATGAACATCGTACTCTTTTTTCAGCATATTAATAAGAGATTCTTTTTCTGATAGATAATTATTCAGCTGATCGGGTACTTTATCATAAGCCAATTTTATAGACTCTGAATTATCTTGAACAAAAACAATAATAGGATCTTCGTCATTTGTTGTATAACGCTCAATTACAGGACCAAGAATCAGAAAACTTATAACAAAGACAGTTACAAATCTAAATACAACAAGCAACCATTTTTGCCATAACAATATTTCCAAGTTATTATCTCGCCAGTATAACAATGCAGTAATCAGCAAAGCTGAAGAAAGGCAAAACAGAACAAACCAAGATGGGTAATGGAATAAGATATTAGACAAAACAAATCCTTTCTTTAAAAATATACACAAAGATAAAACGATTGAGCCAAGTTTACGCTAATAAAAAGGCTGAAATATTTCAACAACAAAATTCTTTTTAAAGAGAAAAAAAAACATTATATTTGAAAAATACTTAGGTTTTTCATTTTATAATAGTCATTCAATATAATATTTGACTTTTTGGCTGAAATTGAATTAAAATAAGAACTATAATTAACCGGAAAAATAACAAAACCGACACATATGAAAAACATACTCATTCCCACAGACTTTTCAGACCACGCAAAAAATGCCGGATTTTACGCTGTTGAAATAGCAAAAGTAATTAAATCACAATTATATATACTTCATACATTCAACATTGCGGCATCAAAACTTTATCCTCCTGTATATTCGGGCACAATGCCTTCGGAACAGGAAAGGAAAGCTTTAACTCAGCAATTAGAAAAAGACAATGAAATTAGTCTAAGAACTTTTAAAGAAACAATTTTAAAAGGTCAGGCTGATCCTGTTGCTCATTTGGCACAATCAACAGGCTTTGTAAGTGAAAGTGTTAATCAATTTGCTGAAAAAAAGAATGCAGATCTTATCGTTATGGGCACAAAAGCTAAATCAAAGCGTTCTGATGCTTCACTTGCACCAATTACATTTGACGTCATAAATTCAGGAGTAATTCCGGTATTAGCAATTCATGAAAACATTAAATTTTCGCCGGTTAAAAAGATTGCAATAGCAGTAAATAAAAATTTTGATCAAGAACTGCTGAATTTATTTGAAACTGTAATAAAGTTTGCCAAATATTTTAAATCTGAAATACATATTTTATTTTGCAGTAAAACTGATGATGCAAATGAAACTAACATTTTCAATAACAGTGTGAGAGAAGAGGCAAACAATCTTTTATCGGGGATAAAGTGGAATCTTGTAAATATTAAGAACAACAATAATGAAGAAAAGCTTGCCACTAAAATAGATGAGTATATTTCCGATAATAAAATCAACATACTCGCTTTAATAACCCGCAAGCAAGATTTATTTCAAAAAATCTATCAAAGCTCTAAGATTCAGGCTAAAAAATTCCACACTGAAATTCCATTATTAGCAATTCCCGGAGTATAACTGAAAAGATACTTTTAAAAAAAGCGGCCTTAAATATTTTTTAAGGCCGCTTTTTTTAATCACAGATCAAGAGTTACTTACCCAACTCGTCCTTACCTTTATCTTTTTTACCGGTAATAGCTGGAAGAGTTTATAGAATACGCCATAATCGTGATTGGTGCGCTCGGCCACAAAGTGTTCGAGCCTCTATCACAACCGATTTTCGCCGCTTCGGTGACAACGCCGAACACAGAACAAGACAACCAATTATTCTATATTGAAAGGAGTGGCG
>CAZRNU010000197.1:0-4597 GCA_964601515.1 uncultured Bacteroidales bacterium
TGATTAGGTGAGTTTGAAGGAACATGCCTATAATGCCGTATTCTTTAATCTCAGAATATTGATTTAATGGCGTATTATCAAAGCAACCCATTTTTTCTTTTTGTAGTATTATTCTCGGGGCATATTCAGTCCATGTGATATCATCAATTACCATTTGGTTATACTCATTATTTGCAGGGTTGACAAGCCTTAATTCTATAATTACATTTTCTTGAATGTTAAGATTATTGACCTCAAAAATGTGAATGCTATCGCAGTCGCCTTCAAATGCCCCAAAAGATTTGGAAGTGGCTTTTTTTGTTCCGTTAATATATAATTCCAGTTGTCGTGGTTGATTATTAGCAAACGCCTTTCTCATCTTAACCGAGAAATTCTGAATTCCGTGTGGTATTGGATCAGAATAAATTCGGCTTTGCAGGGGGTCTCTAATCATTAATCCTAAGCCGCTTATTTCATAACCTTGCTGGTTTCGTGCATGAACAAAGTTCCAAACAATATCATTTTCTCCTGTAAAATTTCCATTAATATATTCAACTCCGTCAATATTGAGTTTATCAAAGGGCTCCATTCCCCCTCCCAGTGGTTTGCCTATTGTAAATTCATACAATGAAGACTGAGATTCGTTTCCTTCATCATCAGTAGCAATTATTCTAAAAAACAATTTTGAAAGATTCTGCTGTTTAGGAATTGGTTGTGATGTTTTGAAAATGTTATTTGCGATATAAACAAGAGTTATCTCATTACTTAGCTCGGTTTCATTGTATCCCCAAATCACGAATGTTTCAATTATTTGACCATCATCATAAATATATGCCTCTATTTCAATCTCATCGAATGCTTCGGGTGCTTCTGGTATTGTTTTAGCGTAACTAATTATTGGAGCAAATGAGCAATTGCCACCCCAAATCTTACAGGCAAGTTCCGGATGATCTATAAATGGATTACGATTGCCCTGAATTGCATATACTGCATTATTCCTGTTGATTTCTTTTGGGCTTACAGGATCCATTATATGCCATTTCATTAGCATGTCAAGTGCCCATGGTGCGAGTGTATTGCCTTGTATCATTGGCGAACTCCAATTACCGATTCTATGCATGTATCTTGTAACCATATAGAAGTAATTTCTTGCCAAGTCGCCTTTATATTCATCTATAGGCTCAAATGCCGTACTTGTATAACCTCCTTCAAATTCATAACAATTAGGTCCTCTTTTGCTTCCGTTAGTTGTTGTTATAGTGGGGGCGCATACTTCTCCATAAGGCCAGTTGCTTCTAGTTGTATTAACGTAAGCATCTGCCGGATGAATATGAAACAAGTCGGTGTACATTGTATCGGTAGTTGATGAGCCGCCACCCCACCAGCTTGTTGGCCAAGAATGTTCTCTGTTGTAAACCTGTCCTTCGGCCGATGCTCCTCCAGTTCCTTGTTGGTCATCAAAGAAAGTAAATTCGTATGCCGGCTGCCCCGGATATGGAACATCTGAATACATACACCATACTTTGCCGTTTGGCTTGCGGTCTGTTGAATAGAAATCATTCCAAAGCTGACTATAAGTTCTTCGGTGATGTCCTCTTATAATTTTATGCAGTTCAATTCTTAGTTCTTCTCCTTCTGTCCCCTCTATTGAATTATAATACCCTGTTGGAATTTGCGCATATAAATCTTGAAATAAAAATGCAGTAATGAAAAGCAACAGAATCATGTAATTTATATGTCGTGTCATCTGTTATTTAATTATTAAGCTATAAAGTTACAAAAATACTAGGGTAAATGGAAAATATAATAGGTGTTTTTACTGTTCTGGTTGTATATTTATGTGAATATTTGTTAAGGTTGAAAATATAATTGTCAATTAAAATTGGAGTTTCACAATAAAAATTGAAAAATAGATTATTTTTGTTGTATGAGTGGAAATTCAATAGGTAAACTGCTAAAACTTACTACATTCGGCGAATCTCACGGAAGAATTATTGGTGGGGTTTTGGACGGATTTCCTTCGGGAGTGAAAATTGATTTTTCGCTTATCGAAAGTGATATGAAAAGGCGAAGACCGGGTCAGTCTGAGATTTCATCTCCAAGGAATGAGGCTGATGTGGTTGAAATTGTTAGCGGAATCAATAATGGGGTTTCAACAGGATATCCGATTTCTTTCTTTATAAGAAATAATGATATCAAACCACAGGATTATAATTCTGTAAGGGACGTTTTCAGACCATCTCATGCTGATTATACAAATTTTGTAAAGTATGGCAAGCATGGTATAACGGGCGGGGGACGTTCTTCAGCCAGAGAAACTGCAGCCAGAGTTGCTGCAGGAGCAATTGCAAAATGCTTCTTGCTTAAATACGGAATTTCTGTTCAAGCATTTACCTCCGGCGTGGGAAATATTGACCTCGATAAAGATTATACAAAGTTTAACCTGGAAGAAACTGAGCAAAGTATTGTCAGATGTCCGGATTTTTCTTTGGCTAAAGAAATGGAAAAATTGATAATTCAGGCAAAGCAAGATGGCGATTCTCTCGGAGGAAGGGTTAGCTGCGTGGTTAAAGGACTGATGCCTGGGATAGGAGAGCCTGTTTTTGATAAATTACAGTCTGTATTAGCTGCTGCAATTATGTCTGTTCCTTCAGTAAATGGATTTGAGTATGGAAGTGGGTTTGACGGTAGTTATATGATGGGTAGCAGCCATAATGACGTGTTTCAGGCCGATACTAAGGGGAAAATATCTACTCTTACAAATTTTTCAGGCGGTATTCAGGGTGGAATTTCAAATGGCAATGATATTTATTTCAGGGTTGCTTTTAAACCCGTACCATCAATTTTTAAAACACAAAAATCGGTAAATATAAAAGGCCAAAATATAGAATTTAAACTGGAAGGCCGTCATGATAGTTGTGTTGTTCCAAGAGCTGTTCCTGTTATTGAAGCAATGACAGCACTTGTTTTATCAGATTTAATTTTGTTGGAAACAAAAAACAAATCCTTATGAGACAGTGGGCATTAATTACTTTGTTGTTAATCTTTTGCTGTTTTAATGTCTCTCTGATAGCGCAGGAAGAAAAATGCCCGCCATTATCTGATGTTCGATTGCAGCAACTTTTTAAAGAAGCTGTTGAAACTTACAAAAGATTTCAGTACCCTCGTTCATCATCTATTCTAACGGAAATAACAAGAAGAGAGCCTGATTTTGCGCCGGCTCATTATCTTATGGGGCTTATTTATCTGAGCGAAAGACATTACAGACCCGGCCTGGCTTTAACTCACCTCGAAAGAACTCTTGAATTATGCCCCGAAATAGACCCTTATCTGTACTTTCATCTGGGGAATATTTATTTCCTTGATGAGACGTATGATAAGTCTGCTGCAATGTACGACAGGTTTGTCAGCTATATAGATGAGATTAAAGACAAAGATTATTTCGAAGCAGTACAAAAATTTGACAAAGCATTATTTCTTCACCATGGATATTCTAATCCTGTTCCTTTCAATCCTAAAGTTGTTAAAGGCATTAGCACCAAAAACGATGAATATTTAATGACAATTTCTGCCGATGATCAGGTTGCTCTTTATACAAGAAGAATGAGAGTTAAAGATCAGTTTATGGCATGGGATACAAGGGCAAATTATAAGGAAGTTTTTATGCAAAGCTACAGAAGAAACGATGATTCTTTCGACGAAGGAGAGCCTCTCCCGGCTCCATTCAATCGGCAACTGCACGAAGGCAGCCCATCACTTACGCTAGACAACAGAACGCTTTATTTTACTGCCTGCGAGTTTGAAAATACTTATTACAATTGCAATATTCATGTTTCTGAATATAAAGATTGGAAATGGACGATAGGGAAAAAACTTCCCGGCAATGTAAACTCTACTAACTCTTGGGAGTCGCAACCTTCTATAAGTTCTGACGGGAAAACTCTCTACTTTGTTTCCGACAGAGAAGGGCGTTATGATATTTATTATACAACTAAAGATAAAGAAGGTAAGTGGGCTGATGCATTGCCAATAGGAGCTCCTATAAACACTAGTGGCAATGAAAGAAGTCCATTCATACATCTTGATGGCAGAACTCTTTATTTTAGCAGTGATGGCCATATGGGTTTTGGAGGATACGATTTGTTCTATTCAAAAAAAGATGATAATGGTGTTTGGTCTAAGCCTGAAAATCTTGGCTACCCAATCAATACGCCATCAGATGAAACAGGAATGATTGTGAGTACTGATGGCTCTACGGCTTATTTTGCTTCTACAAGATTTAATGAAACCGGTGAGTGGAATGTATATTCATTTGAACTTTATGAAAAAGCCCGCCCTGAGAAAGTATTATTCATAACAGGTGAGGTTCAGAGTGATGATTATTCCGGATATAGTGACGTTCAGCTTCAGTTGAGAAATCTTGAAACTCTCGAATATAAGGATGTTGAGGTTGATACAATTACCGGTAAATATGCAATTGCAGAGATTTTTAGGCATGATTACCTTCTTACTCTCAAAAAAGAAAATTATGCATACACTTCAAAACTACTAACAATACAGGATACTTTGCTACATTCTCCTGCAAAAGTTGATATTGAAATGAAGGCAGTTGAAATTG
>CAZRNU010000198.1:0-4497 GCA_964601515.1 uncultured Bacteroidales bacterium
CCTTATTTTAATTCCGGTAATTTATTCTTATTTTAACAAGGATTAGTGTCTTTCGCCAAAGATTGCCGTTCCAATTCTTACCATTGTGGAGCCTTCTTCAATGGCAATATGATAATCATCTGTCATGCCCATTGATATTTCCTTGAAGTAAGATTTGTTTCGGAAATAGCGTTGTTTTATAGATTGGAATGTTTTACTAAGGCCGGCAAACTCTTTTCTAACCTGATTATGATTGTCTGTAAATGTTGCCATGCCCATTAGTCCGCATATTCTAACATTAGTCAATAATTCGAATTCAGGGTCATTTAGTAAAGTTTCCAATTCCAAATAGTCCATTCCAAACTTAGTTTCTTCTTCGGCTATATGCATCTGCAACAAACAATTAATAATCCTTCCGCTTTTAAATGCTTGCTTGTTGATTTCTTTAAGAAGTTTAATACTGTCAACAGAGTGTATCATTGAAACGAAAGAAGCAATATACTTTACTTTATTGGTTTGCAAATGTCCAATCAGATGCCATTCAATATCTTTAGGAAGGTCGTTATATTTTGGAACCAGCTCCTGAACTTTATTTTCTCCAAAAAGCCTGTGGCCGCAATTATAAACTTCCATAATTTCGCCTTCAGTCCTAACTTTGCTCACTACAATTAGCTTAACATTAGCAGGAATTGAGGAAGAGATATTTTTGAAGTTGTTCATGGGGAAAAGTGCTAAGAGCTAAGTGCTTAATATGGTTTATTTATATTATTGAGCAAATTTAGCAATCTTTTCAATCTTTTCAATCCTCTCAATTGCCAAATTAACTAATTTGCTCACTCTTTCTTTCCCTTCTGTCTTTGCTTTAGCATGCAGGCACATTCTCCGCTAAGTCTTTCATTTATGTTGTGAATAAAGGGTAAACCATCTTTTTCCCATTCAACAAAACCGCCTCCAAGAATATATAGTTTCGAAAAACCTTTTTCTAACAATATAATGCTTGCTTGTCTGCAATTTATCCCTGTGGAATCGGCTAGTATGTATATTTCCTCTTTAGATAGTTTATGCAAGTTTTCTTCTAATTCATCATACGGTAAATTGATGTTTTTTGCAACATCAAAATACTTGTATGCATGAAGATATTCATCGCGTATATCAAGTATTGTTGCACCCTTGTCACATAAGGAAAATGCTTCTTTAGGTGTAATACTTTGTATTTGGGGCTTTGTTTCCATTATTTAAAACATTATCCAAAGAAATATCCATAAAACAAACCGGCTAACGTTGACATTATAACAACTAAAAGTACATATACTATTGTTTTTTTAGTTCCCATAACACTTCTGATAACCAACATATTTGGCAACGAAAGAGCCGGTCCCGACAGCAATAGCGCTAAAGCAGGTCCTTTGCCCATGCCTGAAGAAATTAAGCCTTGTAATATTGGAACTTCAGTTAGAGTTGCGAAATACATAAAAGCTCCAATTATTGAAGCATAGAAATTTGATGCTACAGAGTTTCCCCCAACCAGCCATTCTACCCATTCATTTGGAATGACACCTTGAATAGAGACATCATCATGGTGAGAACCTAATAAAAAGCCCGCAATTACTACCCCTATAGCAAGCAATGGCATAATTTGCTTTGCAAACCCCCACGATGAATATGTCCATTCTTTGTTGTCATCATCTGTTTTGTCGGATAATGTTATAAAAGCCAAAGAGGCAATTGCAACTAACATTGGTACTATTGGAACAAGAACAGGGTTTGTTATAAAATTACTTGCAGCAAAACCTGATATTGCCGTTATAATAGCTGCAGATATTACCAGATACCACTTAATTTTTAAAATGAATATCAATGAATACATCAATATCATTGATAAAGCAATAGTTATATGCCATTTATATGACCAAACAATAAACCATGCACTTGAAGTATCATCTGCAGCAGGCTTGCCCCAATTTGCAAAAACAAGAATCAGTACTAATGTGAAAAAGTGCAAAGATGTTTGCCATAATGGACGTTTTTCGGGTGGGGCAACAATGTTCATCTGTTCTTCTCTTTTTACTTTTTCCTCTTTTCTATAGATAACAGACATTATCAACCCAATAACAATACTAAAAACTACGGCTCCAATTATTCTTGCAACACCCATTTCAAAACCCAGAATGCGGGCAGTTAATATAATTGCCAATATGTTTATTGCAGGTCCGGAGTATAGAAATGCTACAGCAGGTCCCAGTCCGGCTCCTCTTTTGTGAATACTTGAAAATAACGGAAGAATTGTACATGAACACACTGCGAGTATTGTTCCTGAGATAGAGGCAATTGTGTACGACATCCATTTGTTTGCATTTGCACCAAAGTATTTTAAAACTGAGCCCTGACTTACAAATACAGCTATTACACCTGCAATAAAAAACGCAGGAAGCAAACACAAAACCACATGTTCTCTGGCATACCATTTTACCAAATCTAATGTTGCAACAATTGCAGTGTTAAATCTTGCACTTTCCAAAGGCAGGAAAAATGCGGCGGCAAATACTGCCAAAATCCAGAAAAGTATCTTTAACTCTTTTTTTCGTTCCATCTTATTTTATAAAAATTATCCAACAATAATAAGCGCCAATAATAATAAAAACGACGCCAACAATACGTCTGAACCAAAATTCAAATGTTTTCAATTTGTTATATACACCACCAATACTTTTTACACTGAATGATAAAATCCAGGCCAGAATAATAACAGGAAGTCCCGTTGCTACTGCAAATACAACAGGAAGAAAATAGCCTGATGCAGAAGAAACAGATAATGGAATTAATCCGCCGAAAAATAAAACACCGCTATAAGGGCAAAATGCAAGGGCAAATACAATTCCTAAAAGCAAAGAGTTCCAAATACTGCTTTTACTTTCTTTGTTTTCCATTTTCCTTGTAAGCCCGGTTGAAATTGAAAGTTTCAACTTTATTATATCCAACATGATAATACCAAAAATGATCAGAAAAGGACCAATTATCATTTCACCGTAAGTGGTAATAAATTTTTGAATTTTGTAAATGCTGGCACCTTGTTTTAAGAAGTATATCAATACAATGCCTAATGCAGTGTAACTTATGGTTCTACCCAGAATATAAAGAATTCCGTTAAGGAATGTTTTTCTTCTGCTGTTTAGGTCTTTGCTTATATAACAAATTGCAGAAATATTGGTAGCCAGAGGACAAGGGCTGATGGAGGTCATCAGCCCTAATATCAGTGCAGTAAAAACAGGAAACTGTGAGTTTTCTGCCAGACTTTGTAAAAATTCCATTCTATAGAAGCTTGTCTATGTTTTCCTTTAGTTTAGACTCCAGCTCGGCTTTGTCGTTATTTCTTGAGTAATTGCGAATTAAATCAGAAATGTCAACTATAGTTTCATTTTTCTTTTTCTTCTTAACAATCACAACAGTTTGTGATTTAGCATTATGCTTTATTACTAAATCTGCATTTTTTTCATCAGAAATCAACACAGCTTTAAACTCAACTTTATCGCTATTGTACAATCCTTCAATAATTTCTTTTATTTCTCCTTCAGTTTTTGCGCAAGCTTTGGCAGCACAGCAACCCAAATTCGCTTTAAAATATAATACTTCAACTTTCTGTGCAATTGTTGTTAAGCTTGCAATGGTGATTAATGCTGTAATCAATAGTAGTTTTTTCATAGAGATATGATTTTAAAGGTTTAATAAATTATTTGTTTCAGTAATGATTAGTTCTTTTAGCTCATTCGGGTCAGAATTTACCATGTTAAATGCATCCATGGTAAGATTTATGTGTTTGTCTTTTGTTGCAATTATCAAGCTACTCATAGCTATTTCATACTTTTCGGCAATTTCGTCATTATTTCTGTCTGAATAATCAATTTCATAGAATGCCACATCAGGATTTTCTCCATAAAATTCATTTATCGTAGCTTGTGTAATATTTTGCAATGTTACACATGTAAAACATCTTTGCTTGCCATGAAAGTATATTACCGCCACTTTCGATGATTCAAAATCAATTACAGGAGTTTCCTCGCTTTTACCTTCTTTTGAAGAGCTGCATGAAACATTTACCGCAAGTGCAAATATTGAGATTAATAATACAGTTGCCAAACTAACATTTAACGCAAGTTTTACTTTCATATTGATAAGTTTTAGATTGTTTTTTATTAAATAATTCACCAAACATTTTTTCAGCTATCTCCCAATTTTCGGGATTTATGCAATACTTGATAAATGGAGGATTAATTTCACCTTGTATAAGTCCTGCATGCTTTAACTCCTTCAGATGTTGAGAAAGAGTAGATCTTCCAATTGGCAGTTCCTCAACCAGATCACCGCTGTAGCAACAAGTATCCATAGCCGAAAGCTTTCTTAAAATATATACCCTTGCCGGATGACTCATAGCCTTTGCAATTAATGCAAGCTGTGTGTCATCTTCTGAAAAATCTATTTTTTTAGCCATTAAGATTATTTTCAATTAGTTTTTTAATGTCT
>CAZRNU010000199.1:0-4413 GCA_964601515.1 uncultured Bacteroidales bacterium
TAATTAAAACAACCCATTAATAAATGGCCAAGTGGTATTTTCCCAGATTTGTCTAATTCAATTACCTCACCTTCCCAATACATAACATCAAAATCATTTGTAATATTAAAGCCTGCATTCACTATAAAATCAATTATGTAATTTACATCCTCAGAATTAAGAATGCGCCAACCTTCAGGGGCAATACCACGTTCATCCTGCATAGCATAACCATTATAAAAATATCCGTATTTTGGATTTAAATACTTATGGTAATCTAGAGTGCATATACAAGGTTCTTGGTTGCTTGCAAAACTTTCCCATTGCCTATAATCTTTTGCTTCTTTAATTGGGTCTCCGTTTTGAAAAAATGCACATTCTAGGTTATCAACCATGATTAATAGCTCACCTATTCTAACATATTTATAAACTCTCTTATCGCGTTTATCGACAAATTTGTCTATACTGAAATTTTTCATAATTGCTTCTTTGTAGTGCGCTTGCCCTCGTATTTTGACAATAAATCGTCCAAACGATTGGCTCTTGTCGCATAATTTAATTCATAATCATTATTTTTTACAGCATCAAGTAATGTTTGCATTGATGCATATTTTGTGGCATAAGTATTTTGATAAACAGCATCAATAATAATATCTCTATCTGACTTTAGTTCCTCTGATGCGAGTTCTAATGCGTAACCTTTATTTTGCACCGCTGCCAAAACCACCTCTTTATCGGCTCTAAACTCCTCGGAAGCGTATTCTAATGCCTTACCATCTTGTTTCACCGCAGCCATCACTACTTCTTTGTCGGCTCTAAGCTCCTCGGAAGCGAATTCTAATGCACCACCATCTTGTTGCACCGCTGCTATAACTACCTCTTTATCAGCCCTCAACTCCTCTGAGGCGAATTTTAATGCATTCCCATTTTGTTGCACCGCTGCAATTACCACCTCTTTATCGGCTCTCAACGCCTCTGAGGCATACATAAGTGGAGAGTATACTATTATATGTCTTATTGCTTCGAGCATAAATTCCTTGTTGTTATAAAACTCTTTTGACAGGTCCTTAAAACTAATATCTCTTGCAATTATTCTGAATAAGATATTTTTCTGAAGAGATTTGGGTAGCTTTCTAAACATTCTTTTATCCCAATCTCTTTTCAAAACCTCGATAATAACATCATTGTCTTTATTCCAATCTTTTGGAATAAAGTGTTTGAAATCAACCTTGACTTCGTTTCGCAGGAGCTCCTTAAACAAACAAATATCTTCTAAATACACTTCCGGTAGGTAATAAATATTTTCATTATTTGAAATTATCGCCTGTTTAATCAACTCAAAATCAAGTTCAACAGATAATGGAATATACTTTAATATCATTGATTTGTTTTTAATTGAAAGTTTAATTATTTCCATATCTGATTTAAGATCATATGATAGATATTCATAAATATCTATGCCCGTCTTCAAAAGCTCTATAGCTAATTCTCTATCATTATGAAGCTTTGGAAAAATAAATTCCTTGAACTTATATGCAACCTTTTTATCTTTCTTTAATGCTACCATCATAATGTCAAAATTCGTCAAAACTTCTTCATTAACAATTCCTAGAAAGCTACTTACGAAATCGTCTACGGGAGGCATATAATTAATTAACTCAAGGATAAATTTCTCGTCTTTTTTAAGGTTCTCTGAAGCAAATTCCATACATTTATATTCGATTCTTGATGCTTGACGCATAAATTCATCATTATTACGTAAACTATCGGGTATATAAATAAAATTGTCATGGCCATGTTTATACTTATTTAGAAAATCAAGAATAAAATTTTTATCATTTAATAAGTTTTCTGATGCATACTTTAGAGGTTTATTGGAACAGTAAAGTTTTTCAGAAAGTTTAATGATAAACTCCGGGTTATTCGCAATGCAAAACGGTATAGGTAATGTATAATAAACTTCCGGATATTTTATATAGCTAAGATTTTTTTGCTCATCAATCGTTAATTTACTTGCATTAATAAATTTAACATCTGAATAATCAGTATACTTATACCTATCTATAGATTTTTCATACTCTGCAATTAAATCAATAATAAAATCCTCATTGTTTTTTAATTCTTCGGAAGCGCATTCATATACATTTTTTGCATTCTTATTTTTTTTAACTACATCTAATAAAAAAGATGAATCGTTTCTTAAATTTTCTGATGCAAATTGCAAAGCATCGCCATTTGATTGTTTCAATGCTTTGAGAACTATTTTTTTGTTATTTTTTGCTTTATTACCTACAACCTTCAAAGCCATACCATCTTTCTCTATTGCAGTAGAGGCTATTTCTACATTATCTTTCAATTTATCGGAAGCAAATGATAATGAAAAGGGATTAGATAAAACTGCTGACAAAACAATATGCTTTTCATTTTTAATTTCGTTTGAAAAATACTCAAGAAAAAGCCCATTAATTTTAACCAAAGCTTCTGCAAAGGGAATGCTTTCTAACCAATGCTTTGGAAGGTCATGAATATTAATGTCTTTATCAGAATTCAATACTCTAATTTGCTCTATAGTAAACAGTTCTAATTCCAATTTTTCACCGGTGGATTGCATTTTCTTTGCATAGATAAGAAGTTTACCTATTGTATGCATTGGTAAAATAGCATTATTTGCTCGTGCATATTGATTTGCAGCAATTAATGTCATGCTAAGCTGTTCTTCTGTAAAACATATAATACCAGGAAAGTCTGAATTAAATATTAAAAAATGAAAGTAAATATCATTTTTTAATACTGCTGATAATTCCCCTTTTAATTCAGCCAAAGTAGTATCATCATTAAATAAAATGCTTTTTTTTGCAATCTGCGGGCAAACTTCTGATATCGTTTGTTCAATAAGTTTTTCATTGTCTGGGATAAAACAAATGTATGGGTAATGATTTGTTAACAACTTGGATATTTCATCAATTTTCATTGATCCCTCAATTGTAATGCTTTTCATAACTTTATTATTTATCAATAATTTTCTATCAATTTTTGTACTACATTAATTACCCCAAGGGTTTCATCAATTTGTAATTGCTCACAATTCTTATGCTCACCATAATACCCAATGGATAGGTTTAAGCAATCGAGTTCCGGAAAGGCTCGTCTGATATTGTAAACATCAGCCACATTATCGCTGTTTGCTTCTTCCATAGGATAATTTGACTCAATAGAGCAGTTAGTAAACCTTTGTTTGAATTCCTTTGAGCATAAATCTATGCGTTCTCTCCTACCATTGCCACCATAAGCCGCAATAATATCCCTACCATTCATTCTGTCGAGCGATAAAACATATTTTGACTTGCTGAAAACCCCACAAAATTCTTCATTTTGTATATTTTGTATCGCATATTCAATACCACCTCCTCCAACTCTATTATATTTTGTTGGCAATACTGAACCATTCTTCTCCACAACTGTTTCCTCCTGCACAACAAATAGCGCTCTAAACTTAAGCTTTGTATGCTGCATCAAATACAAAATAGCTGCCACACCAGCCTTATCGTCGAAACCCATTTGGATTATGTATTTCTTTGAAACTTGTCCATATTCATCAAGGCATATAATGTCATCTTTGGACAACAAATGGTTGTTGCCCTCCCCATTAGGGTGCGTATCCAAATGTGCATAGAGCAATGGTAGTTCTTCTGTTTTGTCATCTCCTTTGGGGCAAAAAAGGATGTTATGCACATCGTCTTGCTTAGCAACCCACCCATTTTGGCTGTAGTTATTTGCAATATACTCTGCAAGCTCTCCTTCGCTGCCTGATGGGCTGGGAATCTTGATAAGGAATTTGAGGATTTGGAAGTAGAGTTGTTTCATTTATAATGCTTTTTCTTATTCGGCATAAGATCCTTTTAAATACAATATTTTGCTAATATTATAATTATTAATCTCCACTTCTTCGCCTGGCAACATCTTACTCTCTCTCCTACTCCGTATCAGACCTAAGCCCAGTATCTTCTTTCATTTTCTTAATGTGGGTCTATTAAACCCTTTTTAACAGCATCCAAATATGTATAGTTTGTTTTAAGATTAGACTGTGAGCCATAAACCCAACCTACTTGATTATTAAATTTAATTTTATACCAGTAGTCATACATATCCCTTATTCCTTCAAACTTACCCTTTTCTAATACTTCACATTTATCGCCAGTATTAAGCTTCATAATAACCTCCCCTGTTGATGGAGCTGAGCGTACCCAAATGTCTTTACCTTCAATAATTAACCAGCTTGTTTCACTTTCTGGCGCAGAAGGCAGAGCATCAGTTATTTTCTTTTCTTTTTCTATTTTGACAGACTCAGTTGTTTTGATATTGTTACTATTATCTTTGTCATATCCAAAGCAACTTCTAATATAAGAAATGGCAATTAGGATTAAACCAATAACA
>CAZRNU010000200.1:0-4257 GCA_964601515.1 uncultured Bacteroidales bacterium
AACATCTACAAGTAAATGCAGAAGCCAGTATCTTATAGAATATTTCGGAGAAGAAGATGCTAAAAGATGCGGCCGATGTGATGTTTGTCTTGAGAGAAATAAACTCGAACTAAGTAATCTGGAATTTGACAAAGTATTGGAATGGTTAAAACCAATGGTAAAAGAGAAACAGGTAACAGTTGATGAGGTTATGAATACTACCAAAAGCAGCAAAGAAGAAATGCAAGTAATGAATGTTATAAGATATCTTATTGATAGCAAGAAGCTTATTATAAATCCCGACACTCAAGCTTTAACCTGGAATGAAAATTCCTAATAATTCTTAATTGCATAAGCTTTTTTCCTCTATAAAGCTTAATTTTGCCAGCAATTAAAAAAAACGACATTGAAAAATAAATATACTCATCTCCTATTTGATTTAGATCAAACTCTTTGGGATTTCAAAACAAATGCTAAGCAAGTAATAAAAACACTTGTTAATGAATTGGAAATTGAAAAGCATTGCAATATATCATTTGAACAATTCATTAATGCTTATAAAACAATAAACAAAGGCCTATGGGAAGAATACAGAGCAGGTATTATTGATAAAAAAACTTTAAATGATGGTAGATTTATCAATACTTTAAAACTTTTCATTAATAATGAAAGAGCTGAAGAATTAGGCAGAGAAATGGCCGGAAAATATATAAAATACAGTCCCGATTATATCACTTTATTTGATGGTGTTAATGATGTACTTTCATATTTGTCGGATAAATATCAGCTATGTATTATCAGTAATGGTTTTAGTGAAATTCAGCTTCCTAAATTAAAAAACAGTGGGCTTGAAAAATATTTTACTGAAGTAATATTAAGCGAAGAAGTTGGCTGCCTTAAACCCGACAAAAGATTTTTTAATTATACATTAGAAAAAACCGGCGCAAGCAAAGAAAAATGTCTTGTTGTAGGCGACGACCCGGAATCGGATATCTTTGGAGCGTCTAATGCAGGGATTGAATCAGTATGGTTTAAGCAGGCATTTCACAATGGGCACGAAAATCCTAATCCTACGTTTATTATCAATTCATTGGCAGAGCTAAGGGATATTCTTTAATTCCATTTACCTATAAGGCTAACACCGCCAACAACCCTATCCCCTATTTTTACGTTTATTTTTGTGTCTATTGGTAAGAATAAATCTACCCTGGACCCAAATTTTATAAACCCTAATTGTTCTCCCTGATTAAAAGTTTTGCCCTCTTTGCAATAACAAACTATTCGACGTGCTAACGCGCCGGCAATTTGTCTAATAAGAGCATTCTTCTTCGAATCCTTTTCCAAAACAATACTTGTCCTTTCATTAATTAGTGATGATTTGGGGGCCCAAGCAAACAAGTACTTTCCCGGATAATATTTGAAATATTTTATTACACCATCGAAAGGAATAATGTTCATATGAACATCCAAAGGAGACATAAATATGGAAACCTGCATTCTTTCTTCATTTTGAAAAAACTCATTTACAATGACTTTTTCAACAACTACTATTTTACCATCTGCCGGACTAATTATATCATTATCATCAATATGAAACTTTCTTTTAGGAACCCTGAAAAAATAAACAACTATACCCCAGATTATTATAAATGCAGCATAAAGAATAGCATGAAACCAGTGAAATTCTTTTGACACAATCTGAATAACTATTACAGAAGCTAAAAATATTATAGTAGTGATTATAATGCTAGTACGTCCTTCTTTGTGAATTGTCATGATATGAAAGTCTTAAAAAATCAGCAATAAATAAACATAAACAAACGGAGCTGCCATAAATACACCATCAAACCTGTCTAAAACACCTCCATGACCGGGAAGTAAACTTCCACTATCTTTTGCATCTATGCTTCTTTTAAACATTGATTCGAATAAATCGCCGTATGTTCCAAATACAATTACAATTCCGGCAATTACTAACCAATCGATATATGTAATCTGTGTATAAAAATATGATAATATCAAAGCAGCAAACAAACACATCAATCCTCCCCCTATGGCACCCTCCCATGATTTTTTGGGAGATATCCTTTCAAATAACCTATGCCTGCCTATTGAAATCCCTACAATATAAGCAAAAGTCTCATTGACCCAAACTAAAACAAAGAATCCCATTAATATTCCCATGTGATAAGTATTACTTTCCAGCACAGGATTTGGAAAGTAATTCATTAAAGAAAAGGGAACGGCAATGTATAAAATCCCAAAAAACGTAAATGCAATAGTAGAAAACGGATGCTTGTTTTTTCTATAAAGTTCAAAAAGAAATATTAAAAAAATGGCAATAAAATTTATGTGTAAAACAGACCGAGGAACAAGATCCATTGCAATAAGAGCATTTGAAGCAAACAAAAAAGTGCCTGCCACAATTCCTGCATATTTATTGGCTGTAACTTCCTTTTTTTCAATAAGAGTATAAAACTCCCACATTGCGATAATGTTAACTATTAAGAACAAAGCAGAAAAGTAAATATGTCCAAAATGAATTGTCAGAACAATTAAAAACACAAAAACAACACCCGTAATTGTTCTTTGCACCAGATTACTCAAAGTTCCTCCTTTTCTATAATAGTTATTGCTCTAATTACATCATCATTATTAACATATAATTCAATCTCACCCATCAAATAAAAAGAATCCTTTTTGTTAAGAATAATGGAATCAATATCAACATTTTGAAGCACAGCTTTTACAATTTCAACTTTATGCTCATAAGTAGAAGAATAAACTTGTACCCAATTATCTTTCATATCATTATCCTAACATAAAAACATAAAGTTCTTTTTGCCCATGCGCACCCATAACCAATGTTTTTTCTATATCAGCAGTTCGGCTTGGCCCTGTAACTACTGATAGCATTGATGGTAATACATTATCATACTTTTCTTTCAGATAATGAAATGCATCTTTAATATCCTTAACTACCTGGTTATTACTTGCAATAATTATATGATTTACGGGACTTGCAATACCTCTACGAGACAATAATTGCTTGCTGCTTAATACAATTGAGCCAAAACGTGCAATAAGGCATTCACAGTCTGAAATTACAACATCGCAATGAGGTATTTGAGCTTCATCATCAATTACTTGAACTTTTTTTCTTAACAGAAAATCTTTAATATCAGTATAACTACAATATACCGTATTAAAACCTTTCTGATTTATCAGAGAAAGAATTCCCTCTTTCAATTCAGAAGCATTTAAAGAATATACAAATTGCCCCCCAACAGCATTTAAAGCCAATGCAAAAGAAACATCAAGACTATCTTCATCTTCTAATGGATGAAGCACAGGAGTATTCATCTCCTGAGGAGGAAATGGCTTGCCGTGTTCCAACCACCAGGTAATAGCTTCTACAAACATGGTCGCAATAACATCCGGGATGAGATCATCCTCAGCCGGGTAAAGGGATATGGGATGAGCAGAATCGCTTTGCCATTGGGGAGCTGCCCGTCCAAACTCTTTGATCAGGTTGATTAAGGAGGTTCGCATCTTGCGCACGAACCAGGGACTACCTTTCTCGCCAAGCAGCGCGCCATACAACCGGTCATATTCGGCAACATGGTCAAAGAACGTCACCCAGATTTGCGGGGAGTGGACTGTCTCTTGTACGGCTATCGCGCCAAACAAAGCCTGCATGGCTTCCGCGTAGATTTGCTCGACGAGGTCATACTTGTCCCGGTAGTGGCGGTAAAATGTCGCTCTGCTAACCATTGCTCTTGCGGTTATTTCGCCAACGCTGAGTGCATCAAAACTACGTTCCTCAATCAAATCGATCAAGGCTTCTCGAATAAACCGTTGTGAACGCGTTACGCGTAAATCATTCACAGGTTGAGACATTTTCCGCTCCTTGTTGCATATGTGACAATTATCGTTATTTGATACTTGCTTCTTGGAATCAAGTGCACTAAACTCTCTGGTAATTGATATGAAACAGTATGTCTCATATGTTACATTCTGTCAACATGAGGGAGTGACCTAATGGAAGAATTGAAATTGTCTAAGGAAGATCTGGAAATAAACAAACCGATGGTACCCATGGTATCAACTTATGATGCTTATATGCGAAAGATGACTATAGGACGAGAGCGGGTTTTGCGTCAACGGACAGTCGAACTGGCTGGAATCAAGGCAGGAGACTCTGTGCTGGAAGTGGGTTGTGGTACGGGTTCATTGACTCTGACGGCTAAAAAACAATCAGGTCCAAACAGTAAAGTG
>CAZRNU010000201.1:0-4239 GCA_964601515.1 uncultured Bacteroidales bacterium
GCATGGTTTGGTGTTGAGGGGTTTTTCATAGGTTTCAAATGCTTTAAAACGTCCAGCCGATTGCAATGCCTCCCCATGGCATAAAAGGATTGTCAAGATTTATTCCGGGTGCTTTATCAATAAATGAGTATGGAGTAAACCCTATTCTAAAAAACAAACCCCCGTCAGTTTTCTGATATCGATAACCAATGCGCTAAAAAATAAGATGAGGACGATTAATGTAATCAATATAAAAACCTAGGAAAGTATAACCTATGCCAATTTCAAGATTATGATCTTTGCCAATTAAACAATTGACTTGAGGCGAAAGCCAAGCATTAAATTTTACAGTTGAACTCACCGTTGTTTGTGTAATTCCAATGAGTGGTGTAACTCCAATGCTTAATGATAGCTTTGTTATTTTTTTAGGGAAAAATAATCTATCATAGCCAATACTGTATACCAGGCCATTTCCAAATGCTTCAACAAATAGAGTATTTCTCTTTATTGTTGAAATCTTATTCCCATAACTATATTCTTTGTGTGAAATTGAATATTCTATTGATTTAGATAATTTTGGAATAAGCAATAGAATTATTAATATTGATGACATTAATGTCATATATTTCTTCTTTTGTTGGTAAAGCAGGCTCTTTTGCAGGTTTGGGATTGTGCAAAGAAAAGTGCGATCTGCAAAAGTGCCTGATTTAGCGGGTGTTAAAATAGTATGCATGTTTTTAAAATAAATGATTGTCTTTTAAATTGAATTTGTTTAATGCCATCAGGAGTTTCAACAGTTTGATAATTCCAAAAATTTATGTCTTGCCTGAAAAGGAGTTCAGAATATAAATTTAAGTTAATAATTTTAAAAGTATGTCCCATGGCGATTAAAAAAAAACTCCCAAATACATTATTATTTTCGTTTTTTAATCTAAAATACCCACTCTCAATTTCTGTTCTTTCTATTGGAACCCTGCCTAAAAGGTCAACCTCCCTTTCTACAATTCTATAAGCACTTATCAAGATACTGCTTCCGATACCGGATTTTAAATATAGGAATTGATTTTCATTTCTATTTGTTCTAAAATTTACATAAAATGGAATATCAAAACTATGTGTAGAAATATTATTCCTTATGCTGACAGTTCTATCAAGTGGATGCCCACAATAACAATCGCTATAAAAATTGCCACTTATAAGGGCATATTCTATTGAAGCACCCAGTGACATTGTTTTTGGGAAATAATATGCTATACTATACCCGACTCCACCACCAAAAGAGCCTTTTTTGGGACCCGGAAGAATTTCTGAACTTGAAGAATCAAATAATGAATAAGAGGGGGCAGCAATGAATGCTGATTGTCGCATTTGTTGTGCATAGCTCAACAATGGAGTGAAAATTAATATTAAAAATAAGCTTCTCATATCAATCAATTTTAACCATTTGTTTTGTTAAAATAAAATCATCTGTTTGCAAGGTATAGTGATAAATACCCGGGACAAGTTTCACGCCTTCCAGATTTAGCTGATAAGTTCCTTTTTCGTGAGGGGTTTTATTTTTTAAAAGGAGAACCTGTCTTCCACAATGGTCAAAAACAGTGATAGTTACAAAATATGATTTTTCTATCTGGTATTCAATGGTTGTATTTTCAGAAAATGGATTTGGGAAGTTTTTAATTGAATTTTGGTTTTTATCTCCTTGTGTAATGGATGTTAATGTAGCAGTCGAAAGTTTTGTTTCATCAAGTTTTTTTGTTTCATAAAAATCAATGACTTTTGGGAAAGGAGTATCATTATTATTTACAATTATCCCTTGTGGGAATTGAGTACAGGTAAAAAATGGGTCAACATAAGCTCTGAAATAACCATTATGTCCGGGTTTTATATGTGTCCCAGACCCAAGCCTTATTATATTTCCTGCGTGTTGTGTTACGTTTGCATCTCCTTCTACTACATAATCTCCAAATGGAATTGCATTGGTTACATCTCTACCTGCCTCTATTCTATTCATTGCATTATGCGCAACTGTTCCTTTATAAACAGTTTCATTTTGCAAAAAGATGTCTGTTGATAATGCACTTAAAATTGTAAAATTAAATCTGATATTTGATGGTTGAGTGGGAACCCAAGACAGTTGCTGGCCGCTTACTGTGCTTACCACCTCATAAACCCAAGTTCTAACTGTTGCAGAAGTTTCATTTATACTTTCTACATTCAAAAAATAATTACCATTATTTGGATTAGCTGCCGAAAAACCATTAGAAGTCCCAACGATTATTGGCGCTTGTGTATAAGGATAAGTAACGGTTGCTTTTATTTCGTGTCGCTTTACGACATAAGTAGCTGCTGCTAAACCGGAGCAGCCTCCACTTGCTAGAACCCATTGAAAATTACCTGTTGCTCCCTGATTTGTTCCTGAAAGATTAGTAAAAGATGTAGTTTGCAAACTGAAGGCATATTGCACAGCTTTTAAAGCATTAATACGTCCATAACCCATTTGATTATTCCAATATCCATTTGGTCGGTTTGAAGTTGGAGTGTAACAATAATTTCCAACTTTTTCACAACTCAACTCTAATATGTTTCTTGCTTCTTGCCCAGTTAAACAACGGTTCACGGATAGAATTAAAGCCATTACGCCTGCTGCGTGAGGGCAGGCACTAGAGGTGCCATTAAAACTAGCAGTGTAATCCCCATTGTCATAACCAGCTATTCCACTAATGTCCGTTGTATTAATTAGAACTCCAGGAGCTACTAAATCTAACTCGGCACCAAAGCAACTACCCCACCAATCTTCACCATCACACGAAGTGCCTTGTGGGTCAGCTGATACACCCGGATTTACATTATTTGAATTTGAACTGCTTCTTTTTCTTTCATTGCACATACTAATAGCGCCAACTGCTATAGTATTTTGTAAAGAAGCTGGATATACAACACCTGAATTGAAATTACCAGCAGCAAATAAAACAGGGCAACCTAAACCTCCTCTTCCTTGAGTTGTAGCATTATTTATTGCTGTTGTTATTAAATTTGATGCCGTTCCAAATCTCCAAGAGTTACTTAAAATATCTGCTCCATTTTGCCAAGACCAGTTTATTCCATCTGCTGCCCAAATATCAGTATCTATAAATCCATTTATAATAACTCTTACTGGAATTATACGGCAATTTGGAGCAACTCCGGAAATTCCTATCCCATTATTTCCAGATGCTGCTATAATTCCTGCACAAGCCGTTCCGTGAGCATCATTCCCTTGAGGAGCACCATTGCTGCCGTTTCCTGTTGCATCAAAGCCAGGTAGGAGATTATTAATTAAATCAGGATGATTTAAATCTACACCTTCATCAATGACCGCAATTGAAACTACATCTCTACCACGAGTTATTCCCCAAGCCTGACAAATGTTGATATCTGCACCATTAGTTCCATTATTTTGACCTGTATTAAGTAATCCCCATTGCTGGTTGAAAAGAGGATCATTACTACATTGAGAACGAACAATTCTTAAAAAAGAGGGCTCTGCAAATTCAAATCTCCTAGTTTCGTGAAAATAATTTGCCATTTCCAAAGCATTACCTTTAGAATTTTTATCTGCAATTAAAATATAAACACTTGGCTCAAAATCATTTTGTTTAATAATTTGAGTATTTGTTTCTGTTGCCAGTTCTTGCAAAAAAGAAAAGTCAGCAGGGGATTTTAGTTTAACAATAAAATGGTCTGTTATTCCTTGTAAAATACTATCTTCTCCCGAAACAATAAATGGATTGGCAATAATTACATCTTTGTTTCTGTTTAAATTCGCTAATGCTGCTTTTACGTCTGAAGCACTTTTTGTAGGAACTATATCAATTACTGCGACATTATTTTGTCTTTCTGCCTTTCTTTTCTCGAAAGGTTTTAAAGAAGGAATGGAAGCAATAATTTGTTTCTTTTCATTTTCAGTTTTACCTTCCTTAAATTTTACGTAAACTTTTTCAGTGCTTAATTGTAAAGGGATTTTTTCTCCTTGATAGTAATAAAACAAATCCTGTGCTGATGTATGTTGCACAAGTATTATCATTAGTAAAGTAATTATTGTTTTCATAACGGTTTTATGTTTTATTAATAAAGAAATATGAGAGTTGGGAAAAACTGCTCTGTCTCGTCATAAAAATTGTTTACATAAAACGTATTTTCTTTGCTATCAAGCGTTTGCTTATTGTTTTTGGAATTATAATAACTACCTGTAGAGTAATCATAAACTTTGCCGGCATGAGA
>CAZRNU010000202.1:0-4227 GCA_964601515.1 uncultured Bacteroidales bacterium
AATGAGGAGTTTCGCCTTCTTTGTCGGCTTTATCTTTAACTAATACTCCTTGAGCTGAAGAGATAAAAGAAAAAAAGTTTAACAGTATAAATACGATAACTGTATTTATTACTAGAGGGGAATATGCATAATTAGACTTCATGATATTTGCGATTTTCATAAATATTTGAATATAGTTTGAATTATTATTACAGTATTGACCTATAAAATTAAAGGAAACGCTTGTTTAACAATCAACAACTACTATTCAAAACGTAAATTGGAAATATTTTTTTGACCAATAATAATTATACTGGCAAAAACATACGCCTATTAACAAAGACTGTCAAAAATAAAATAAAGAAAAATTATCTTAGTCGAGAATATTTTAATGAATATCATTATTTTTGAGCACTAAAACAAACAAGCTATGAAAATTTTAAAAACCTTATTATTATTAATATTATTAGCATTGATTATCACTCCTATCAAATCGCAAGAAATCAATGGCGAAATACTTTCTGAAGATAATAACATAAAAATAATCCGAGTATGGGGTACTCATGAAGAAAGAGGATATGCCACCGGATACTTACTTGCTGATAATATATTAGACTTATATGAGAACTTTATCATTCCTTCATTTGGCGATTATATGTCATTAGCAAGAATGGTAATAAGTAATCCTGCACATTTTAACATCCCACAAGAATATCAAAACGAAGCTATGAGCATGATTGAAGGGATTATGGATGCCGGACATGAAATAGAGGCAGATTATATTGACATTCTTTTAGCCAATTCTTTTTTAGATGTAGCAAATATTGGAATGTTAAATCTTAATTTAAAAAATGGATGTTCCAGTCTTTTAAGCTGGGGAAATGCTACAGCAGATACTGAACTTAACGGAAAATCTGTAATCACAAGGCATATGGATTGGAATGACATGGATGTTATAATTAGAAATCAAGCAATGGTAATTCACCTGCCTGATGAAGAAGACGAACAGCCTTGGTTATTAATTGGCTTTGCCGGACAAATATCTGTTTTATCCGGATTTAATAAAAGCGGACTGGCAGTAATGCAGCACATGCTAGCAGATAATTATTCCAGCGGAAGTTTAAACAGAGCCTATGAACCAATTTGGTTTACTTTAAGAAAAATAATTGAAAAAAAGGATATTAATGGAGATGAAGAAAATAATGCTAAGGACATTTATACCGGAATAAAAGCAAATGCTAACGGGTATGCAGATGGCTATATAATAACAGGCATTGCTCCGGCAACTTTTGCAAATGACTCATTAACAGCAATAATCGCAGAGATTGCACCCTCATCTCCATATATGAGTTTTAGATATAATACTTATGAAGATGACAACATTCCGGGCGACAATTTATACGCAGCAAATTCTTCAATATCAAGAAATGATGCACAAAATTTTTGCATGAGATATAATGCAATTATTAGCAACATTAAAGATGGCTTGGAAATTAGTGCAGAAGAGAGTTGGAGTTTGATGCTTGAATATTCAAGTACATGTGCATATGGAGGGCCGGGAAATATTCAATTCATGCAATATGTTCCTGAGAACAACTATCTCAAACTAGCCGTTCATCTTAATGATGGCACACAAGCCTGCGAGAATACCGCACTTGAGTTTGACACAGACGAATTATTTATTAAATCTCCGCCTATTACAAATATAATTCACAGTAATGATTATCATGTAAACATTTTCCCGAACCCATCAAAATCGTCTGTAAACATTTATTTTGATAATCAATTATCGGGAAGCAAGATTATAGAAATATATTCAATTGAGGGCAGTTTAATAAGAAAAATTCAAACCACAGAATCAATTATCATTATTGACAATATTATTCCGGGAATTTATATTGCATCAATCAGACAGGATGACAAAGTTACTGTTAGTAAAAAGTTTGTTATAATTGAATAACAATTATTTATCTTGCAATAATTTTTCTATTTTCTCCAGTCTTTCTTTTAGAAGCTGATTCTCCGCATTTAATTCCTTTATTGCCTCAAGAAGAACAACTGTCATATTTGAATAAGATACAGCTTTTGATCCATCACTATTTGTTTTAACTAATTCGGGAAATAACATTTCAACTTCCTGAGCAATAAAGCCTATTTGATTTCCATCATCGAAATTCATTTCGGGAAAATTTTCAGCATCCCAATTAAAAGAAACACCATTCAGTTTTATAATTTTCTCAAGAGTATTTGACAAACCAACAACATTTTTCTTAAATTTCAAATCAGAAGATTGCCAAATACCTGTTGCAAAGGCATTGCCAGACACATATAATCTATATGCGCCGGGGTTATTTGTTCCTAATCCTGTATTACCATTCTTTAACACAACCATTGCGTTAGATCTTGACAGTTCGGTGCCATTTCCCACAACGAATAACCTATCCATAGGATTCCAAACATTAGGATCTATTGGGGAATATGTTTGGTTGTATGCCCCAACGACTGTCTCAAAAGGAGAATTCGCAATATTCTTAAAACCAAGTGCAACTGAGCCAATGCCATCTGCTATATTTTGATTTCCTGCAGCAAACGAGAAATTCCCTTGTCCTCTACACAAATAACCCATTGCAACCGAATATTCACCAAAAGCAGTTGAATAAAAACCAGTAGCAAAGCTAAGCTGCCCGCCTGTTGCCGAACCCCAACCCATAGCAACCCCACCAAAACCATCTGCTAAAGTATTGTATCCCATAGCAACAGAATATGGACTTTGAGCTTTTACACTTGTTCCTATCGCAAAGGCGCCATTACTTATTGCCCTTGCACCCATACCAATAGCAACAGAAAAATCGCCCTGAGCACGTGTATGCATACTAGTATGAACAGTACCTAGAGAGTCTCTTCCCATGCTACCAAAAGCAAAGCTTCCTGCCCCCGACGCAATAGCCTGAACACCAAATGCATAGGAGTCATTATTTAATGCTTGCGCACGGTCTCCAAATGCAAACGAATTCATGTTTTGAGCTAAAGCCTCTTTACCAATTGCTGTAGAAAAATCGCCATGAGCTTCTGATTTATATCCCATTGCTTGAGATTGGGCTCCCTTGGCTTTGTTTTCAAATCCAATGGAAAATGAATTTTGCCCCACATCTAAAGGTGATTCAACTAATACTTGTCCGGCAAGGAAAGCATTTTTTAGAGGATCCCAAATTACTCTGGCTTCACTAGGGTTAATAACTTCAACAGGAACTGTTTCAACATTAAAAAAGCTGCTGGGCAATCCTGACTTCTGTGAAGTAAATCCGCCTACTGCAAAACCTCCACGTCCTGATTTACCGCCCGACACCGGAGTATCGTCTATATATACTCTTGTACTATCCGGTGTAACCCTAAACAATTCCTGAAATCCCTTCTGAGAAGTAAAACCACCAACTGCAAAGCCGCCTCTTCCTGTTTTTCCATCATTATTGTCAATATAAATTCTAACAGAATCAGGAGTTACTCTAAGATATTCCATTATTGTTCTATCTTTTTGACTTGTAAAGCCTCCAACTGCGAAACCTCCTCTTCCCGATTTCTCACCTTTTGGGTCAACGCTATCGTCTACATAAATTCTCACGCCACTTTGATATACTCCGAATACAATCTTCCCATCAGTATTCTTCACTTCAAATATAGGGTCATCTTTGCCTGCTCCAGATTTACTGGTAACCTCCACATACTGATTAACCTCATTTAATCCCATAAAAGTAAGCGAAGATAAATCACTAGCTGTTTGCCAATAAGCAACCTTTCCTTTTTCTCCACTGCCGGAAATACTTTCTCCTGATGACAGCTTAACCCACGAACCCTTTGATTCCTTAGAAGAATCAAAAAAATAGAAACAATTATCGTCAGAATCAAAAACTAGCAGCCCGGGAGCCGGATTGCTAATTGCTTGCCGTTGAACAGATGTTAAGCTTGGAATTAGAACTCCCTTTTCTGTAGACCTAACTTCTAGAATAGCAGATTCATGTGGTGTTATTGATGATCCTGTTTCTTCTGTTATCACAACACCCTGACTTATCAAGATAGCAGGCCTTAAAAAGCATGCTATCATTAATATTGCGAACAAATAATAATTTAATGCTCTCATATGTATATGTTTTTATTTCACAACAATAAGTTTTTCCTCTTGAATAACAGTATTTCTTCCGTTTGAAGAATTATGGTCTATTAATCTTATAAAATATATACCGCTTTTTACTA
>CAZRNU010000203.1:0-4206 GCA_964601515.1 uncultured Bacteroidales bacterium
TTAGATCAAAATTGTTTATTTTATTGTCCATATTTTTAAATTTTATTATACTAACAATTACATGCAGCATCTTTACCTGCTAAAAATGCTCCTAATACTACAGCTCCAACAGCAGCATAAAGCCCAATTTGGAAAGCAATATATCCAAATCCTCCACTAATTTCTTTAGGATTTTGAACTTCAATTAGTCCAAGTTTCTCTATATAAATTTCTTTCATTTTAAGAATAATTATTAAACTCCAACCTTTTCCGGGCGTTGGTAATTTCCCAATCAAGGAGGTTTTTTCTTTAGCTAGCATTTTAGAAAAACTCCAATCATACTGCTAAATTATGTTCGTTCCGTGCATAAAAAAAGCACGGAAATAAATTTATGCATTTTCCTCCAAAAATTTTTACTTTTTCATGAGTTTCTAAAACTTCAAGGTTAAATTCAATTTTCAGGTGCTTACTGTTGTTAAAATAAAAGGAGTTTAGTTTTCTTGAAAAAGAAATATCCAGACCTAAATCCTTTAATTCGTCAAAATGTGAATAGAGTTGACGTCTGCTTATGCCAAGTCTTGCAGAAAGGTCCTTTGGGTTACCGGTATTTTGGTCACCAATTAGCTTGCTTAAAAGTTGCAATCTCTCAATTTGTTTAATAAAGTTCATAGCTAAACAGGTTTAAGTTAAACGCCTAAGCTTAAAACATCGCTAATAATGGGAATCTGCCTTTGCCACATTTGGAAATATTTCCCTTTTTTATTGTATAATTCTGTATGTGTTCCCTCTTCTATCAATAGTCCTTTTTCTAATACCACAATTTTATGTGCATTCATTACGGTACTTAAACGATGGGCTATAACAATAACGGTTTTACCAATGCTTACAAGATTCTCTAATGTTTTTTGAACAAAAAATTCTGATTCTGAATCCAATGAAGAGGTTGCTTCATCAAGTATTAACAATTCCGGGTTAATATATAATGCCCTTGCAATAGCTAACCTTTGCTTTTGCCCACCAGATAATGTTGCTCCATTTTCACCAATATAGGAATTGAATCCTGATGGGAGTTTTTCAATGAAATCGAGAATGCCAAGGTTTTTTGATATTTCAAGTATTCTTTCCATATCAGGATGGAAATCACCAATGGCAATATTTTCAATAATGTTACCGGCAAATAAGTCGATTTTTTGTGGTACACTTGAAATTAATTTACGCATACTTGAGTTGGTGAAATAACAAATATTGTGATTGCCTATATAAATAGAACCATTATTTAAGGGATATAATTTCAATAGCAAACCTGCAAGAGTAGTTTTTCCTGAACCGCTTTCGCCAACTATTGCGGTCATCTTCCCTTTGGGAATAGTTAGGTTAAAATCTTTAAACACTTCAACCCTGGTACCATAAGTAAAGCTGATATTCTCAAAGCGAATATCCCCAAGTAATTCATTCCGTAATTCAAATTTATTATCGTCTGACTCTCTTTCCAAATCCATGATTTCAAAAAGTCGATCTGCTGCAATTAATGCGTTCTGAATAGTTTTGTTCATATTTATTAAACTTGCCGCGGGACCGGTTAAGTAGCCAAGTATGGCATAAAATGACAGTAGTTCACCAGGTGTAATGGTTTTATTAATAACATAATAGGAGCCTGCCCACAAAAGAATGATGGTGAATATGCGATTCAAGAATTCAGTTGAATTGGAAGAAAATACAGAATTTATGCCTGAACGATAAACAGTTCTTAACAGTGTAATAAAGCGAATTTCTGTCTTTAGGTTGGCAAATTCCTCCAATCCAAATTGCTTTATGGTTTTCACCGAATTAAGAGATTCTACTAACTGACTTTCCAGCTCTGCCGCCTGTTCCATCAACTTTCTCTCCCTTTTTTTATTGAGTTTGTTGGTAATGGCATAAATAATAACATATAATGGCATAATCACTGCCATTATTAGTGCCAACTTCCAGCTATAAACAAACATCAAACCAAATGAAAAAGAGACAATAAAAACGTTTACCACTAAAGAAACAGCTGTATCGTTAATGAATACTCTTATTTTAACGGCATCATTTATTCTGGATATTATTTCACCTACCCGCATAGTATCAAAAAAGCGTTGTGGTAATTTTAGCAAGTGTTTGTAGTATCCAAGAATCAATTGTGCATCTATTTTTTGACCGGTTCTAAGCATCAAAATGGTTTTTGAGACTCCAATAAAGATTTGGAACAACAAAAGGGCTATCATTGCAACGCTTAGCAGGTTTAGTAAGTTATTATTTCCACCCACCAAAACATAGTCGGTTATTTTTTGAATGTAGATAGAAGTAGTGAGTCCAAGTAGGGTGTAAACAATAGCACCTATTAAAGCTTGTGCTAGAATGCTTTTATGTGGCTTTAGTAAAAAGAGAAATCTGCTGATGTTTGATACCTTTTCGCTTCCTTCCTTGAAATTCTCTCCCGGGACTAAAAGCATTAATACCCCTGTCCATATTTTGGCAAACTCGTCAATTGAGGACTTATGGAACTGCCCATCAGCAGGATCCATAAATTCAATATTTGTATCTGAGACTTTATAAATGACTATATAATGATGAAGGATTTCCTTTAAAACTACGTGAGCTATAGCAGGAACCGGAATTTTTGATAATGCTTCAACCCCTCCTTTTACCCCTTTTGCCGAAAAACCTATTTTTTCAGCCGCCTTAATCATACCCAGAAGGTTAGTGCCTTTCTTATCGGTTCCTGCCATTTGACGGATTCGTGCAATTGGCAGTTTTAATTTATAATGTGCCGCAACAGAAGCTAAGCATGCTGCACCACAATCTGTAATATCTCTTTGTTTAACTTTTGTTGACATAATTAGATGTTTTTAAGTTTAGGATTTAGCCAATTGTCAACTTTATCAAATAATAGCTGGAACAAACTTCTTTCGGTAAGTTCAAATTGTCCGGTTAAGGTCATTCCTTTTTTTAAATATCCAATATGGCCTGTTTTTAAAACTAAGTGGTCTTTGTAAATTTTACATCTTACCCGAAACATTGGATTGTTATCAATAATTACGATATCCTTTGAAATGTCTATTACCTCCCCAAGTAAAAGTCCCCACTGGTTATAATTAAAAGCATCTATTTGAAATCTCACGGGCTGGTTATCAAAAACAAAACCAATATCTTTCGGCAACAAAAAGCATTCAGCTAAGAGGGCATCATCCGGTGAAATACGGGCGATAATTTGTCCTGGACCAAGAAAGCTGCCAGATTGAATACCAGCTACATTTGTCAATGTCCCGCTTATTGGTGCTGTAAGTACGTATTGAGTTTTGTCTTGTTTTAATTGCTTTATCGAAGTTTCAATTTGATCTTTTTCTTGTATTAGTCGCGTTCTTTCAATTTCCAGATTATTGCTTATTTGTTGTTTATAAAAGGATATCTGTGACTGTATTAAATCAAAAGAATTCTTTGTTTGAAGATACTCAACCTCAGCTACCACCTTCTCTTTAAAAAGATAATCTGCAATTTCGTATTCTTTCTTCAAGCGCTCGAATGAAACGTTCATTTCACGCAACTTAGCTTGATGCTGGTTAGATTCTTGTTGAAACCTGGTTGTTTTAAGCAAAGATTTACCTGAAAGCAATACATCCAAATCAGCAATATAATCAACATTATCCTTTAACTGTCTTTCATAAAGCTTAATTTGTTCATCAATCCTTTCAGTCCTTAAAGTAAGAAGAGTGTCTCCTTTTTGCACACTTTTCCCTTCTATAATCTGAGAGAAATCAACTTGGCCATAAATGGTGGGTTGTAAATCCATGTTTTCATGAATAGTACGCACTATCCCCCTGCTTTGAGTGCTAATTGTAACTTTAATAAAAGGCAGAGAAGTAAGGACTAATAGAAATCCTACTGTAATACCTATATAAATAAGTCTGAATTGTTTATTATGCTCGACAAAATGACTCTCAGAAGTGAATTGAATTATTTCCGGGGGAAAAAGTTGTCTTTTCTCCATATTTCGATCTTAATATAATTGTAGTTAAACCTTTATCTGTTTTTTGTTAACTCAAAAGCTTTATTAATTCCCTTCCGCCCATAATTTTCCGCAGGTCGGTTTTCTGGTCTTTAAAAAAGCCAAAGACAAACCGCATGGGGGTAATGTACTCGTAGGTGTTGCGGTGTGGGTTGTAACAAATATCGGCGCCCATCTCTTTGGCTTGTTGCAAAAGG
>CAZRNU010000204.1:0-4197 GCA_964601515.1 uncultured Bacteroidales bacterium
AACGCCATAAATCATTTTTCTAAGGAAAAGGCTTTCTTCTGGTGTCAGTTCATCGTTTTGCAATTGTTTGCCGGCAATAGAAGCAAGGGTATCCATTGTGCCAGTCATAGATTGGAAGTATGAAACAATTTCTCCCATCATAAATGGATTGATAAACGAATATTGCTGAAATCGGGTAGCTGCATCAGAGGCGAAATTTTTCAAAGCCAAGTAAAAATCGGGGAAAGGCTCAACATAACTTACAGGGTATGAGCAGATGGTTCCCCCTGTATATGATTGCTTACCGTATAGCTGATTGTCGTGTCTTAGTTCAGACCATGAAAACAATTGAGTGTTCATTTTTTGCTGCCAGTAAGCGGCTGTTTGCATAAACTGCGGTAGCGACGTTCTGTCTTCAGGCGGATTAAGTTTACGAATAGAATTCAACCAATAGTTATAAATGGTGGCATTCCAGAAGGTAGAGTCATAGGAATCAATTAAAAACCGTAAACCGGCAAGGTTTGGTGAGTAAAAATATTGGTTAAGATCATTTATCAGCAATTGAGCTGCGGCATTATTTCCTAAGCCAAAAAGTATATCAAGGGAGTTTGGGAGCATTCTTCTGACAAGAGAATTATTATGATTAATTCGGTCGTAAACTACATGACTGAAAATATAAGAGTCAATAATAAACCTTCTCCCAAAAAGCATAAAAGATGATGCAGGTATAATTGAGTCAACATCTGTGCTTATTATTATTTGCGACAAAATCTTCTGATGAGCGAATGGATTGCTAAGGAGTGTATCCTGAAAAGCGATAAACTTCTGATTGTCTAATAAATCACTGGCGAGCAATATCTGATTTGTTTGCTGCAGGTAAGCGAGGTTATCCATGGTAACATTATCTTGCTCCCCGACAAAAAACTTGATAAGGTTATCAATGTCCTGATAATGCTGGAGAGAATTTGATAATTCTATAGCTTCTTTAACAAGAAAAGTAATTATTGTTTGCCTCTTAAGGTCTTCAAAAGTTGGAAGTGGGCAAATGGTTGTATCCATACGAGGAGCTGTAAAATAAATTTCAATATTACCCAGCCACATCATAGCTTTGAAATACTTTGCCAGTTGTGGATTTAAGGGGTCTGTATAGTGAGCACGTGGAGTAAACTGACTCCAGTCAATTAATCTACATGAATTATCAGAAAAAAGAACAAACGAACCCGCCATTTGGTTATCTATTTTGCTAATTATGCTTTGAATTATTGAATTATTATCAGAGTAATAAGGTGAGGCGGTGTTTCCTAATAATTTAATAGGAACTGTAAGATATACGTCTAAATCCTTAAGCGATTTCAACATACCGGGTTCATTTATATACCTCTGATGAAGGGTTGGTATTTGTGCCTTCATACCGGTTAGCAACGAGTTGAGTTTTGGTATAAAAACAGCAAGTTCTAAATCCTTCAGAATTCTGTTATACGAAAAGTGGATGGCGTGCAGAATGGCATCAGCCGAAACAAATACGGGTAGATCTTTGTGATAAATTTCAAGAAAAGCGTCGCCAAAAGATTGTCGGTGTAGTCTTTCAGACACCATAAAGTGGTGATTGTTAATTAGTTCCTTCTCGCCGTTTGTAACCAGAAATTCATTATATATATTGCTTAAGTAAAAAACAGAATCTTGAATAATAGGAGCCTTTAACTGAAAACTGTTTGCGTTATATAGATTAAGCAATCCGGAAGAATTCAAGTTTTGATTATTCGAGAGGAAATTAATGTATTCCTGCACCGAAAAATTAGACTGTGCAAGGCTTATCGTCAGGGTGCTGAAGATGTAAGCATAGAAAAACAAAAACTTAAAAACACGTGTCATTTTATTCTCCTCAAAATAAATTTCGAATCTTATATTAATAAAAAAAAGACAAAAAGTCAAGTACAAAAAAAGGCGCCATTCAGACGCCTTAAAACAATCAAATTAGAAAGACAATCGGTGTTAATTCAACATTTTTCGTTTACCACCACTTTGGTTTAACTTACCTTTTTGCGAAACGGATTCAATCTTAAATCGGGCAATAATATTCTCAAGGTCGGTAGCGAGTTTACTTAAGTCTTCTGCAGCCCTGGCAATCTGATGAATATTTGATGCAGATTCTTGAGCCACATTGTTAATAGACTCAATGCTTCGACTTATTTGTTCTGAGGTTGCAGACTGCTCTTCACTTGCTGCGGCAACCTGAACAATAAGGTCGGTAACCTTTTCACTTTCGCCAATAATTTCACCAAGAGTAATTCCAGCATCATTTACGAGTTTCTTACCTTTTTCAACGTTTTCAGTCCCTTTTTGCATAGATTCTACTGCTTCGCTTGTATCGGTTTGAATCTGCTTAATCATCTCCGCAATTTCCTTAGTTGCCTTAGTTGTTCTTTCCGCTAATTTTCTTACCTCATCGGCAACAACAGCAAAGCCCCGCCCCTGTTCACCAGCTCTTGCAGCTTCAATAGCTGCGTTAAGAGCAAGTAGGTTGGTTTGGTCAGCTATTTCGTCAATTACCTGAACTATTTCGCCAATCTTTTCACTATTCTGCCCTAACTTAAATATTTTCTGTGCTGATTGCTCTACAACCGAAGAAATTGTAACCATTCCATTTACTGCTTCGTTAACGGTTTTACCACCATTTTTCGCCTTTACCCCGGCAATTTTAGAGGCATCTGCAGCCAGAGCGGTGTTTTTCGAAGTGTCTATAATTGTTCGGGTCATTTCTTCTACAGCCGACGCAACCTCGCTTGTTTGCATAGAAAGTTCTGAGGCACCGGCAGACATTTCCTCAGATGATGTAGATATTTGGTGCGTAGAGCTGGCAACAACCACAACCGACTCGGCAATCATTTCAATTGGTTCGGCAAAAAGCTCAACAGTCTTGTTAATTCCATTAGCCAGTTCTTTATATGTCCCCTTGAACTTATTGGCATCCATTCTTACAGATATATCTCCGTCAGCACTCCCCTTAATAACAATCGAAAGCTCATCTGAAAGTAAAATTAAATTGCGGCGGAGGTCATTCATAATATTTGTGGCGATTATTTGTTTACCAGGTAATTTTTCCATTTCTTCTTCAAAATTACCTTCAGAATATTCCTTAAGCATATTAAGAATTTTCATGATATTTTCAATATGCATTTTATTGGTGTTGTTAATATAACTTACAACATCAAGATATGCACCCTGAAACTTATTCGATTGAATAAAGTAGTCCAGATCTCCAGCTTTCTGTGCATCGTAAAACACCTTGGCATCTTCAATTATGTTCTGAAGGGTTCCTTGTACTTTTTTAAAGGCATCTAAAAGTTCGCCTATTTCATCGTGCGATTTATTTTCAATATGAATATTCACATCGCCGTTAGATATTTTTTCTGCAATATTTCGGGCTGTATTTATTGGTTTCACAATCAGCGTACTAATAAAATAGCCGATTAAAAGGGTTAAACCGATAACAATTAAGATAGCCGTTAGTATAAGGTTTGCACTAGCAGATACGGTTTTATCAACGTCATCTATATATATACCTGTAGCAAAAATCCAGTTCCATTCTTTAAATAGCAAACCGTAAGAAAGCTTTGGTTGTGGTTCGGTTTCGCCTGGTTTTGCCCAATAATATTCGATATAGCCCTCTCCGCGCGCCTTACATGCGTTTGTAATTTCAATCATAAAAAGCTTATTATTCACATCTTTCAGATTGCTTGCATCGGTGTTTTCAAGGTCTGGTCTGGCAGCGTGAACCAACATTTGATTGTCTGTACTGTGAACCCAGATGTAGTTTCCCCCCTCATATCTCAAATATCTGACGTTCTCTTTGGCTAAGGCTTGAGCTTCTTCCATTGTTAGCTCCCCTTTTGCTGCTTTCTCATAATAAGATTTAGCAGTATTAAAAGCCTGTTCAACCAGAAACTTCAGTTGATGCTCCTTTTCCGACATTACGTTTGTTCTGATTTGAGGAATGAGTATAAGATATGTAAAAAGAATCAGAACAACTCCGGTAATAATGGTAATGGAGTTAATTTTATAAGATATATTCCAGTCTTTAAAGGTTTTCATAAGTAGTTCTCCTTGTTAATAAAAAATCAAAAATATATGAAAGAGGCAAAAAGAAACCGTGTGTTAGCTACTTTTTCCCAGAAGCCCGGTGCATAGGTGCTGAAAAAGGCTTTTCCTCCCGGAACG
>CAZRNU010000205.1:0-4193 GCA_964601515.1 uncultured Bacteroidales bacterium
AATGCTGTTAATGATATGAAGGGTAGTATTCAAGACATCATGAATGCTCAAGCGATGCAAACAGGAATTTTTATGATGAACCTTGATGCTGATTTTGGAGAAAGCATGATGTCTCATTATAGATTTGTAAGTCCTAAAGATTTAGTGATGTTTATGAGCAATCCTTCAAAAAATAAGTTGTTCAAACCATCAAACTACGCAAAACATGATTTTTTCCCAACAGGAACTTACGAGTACAATTTCACTACAAACACATTCGATCAAACAGATGAGCACGATTTGTTAGTTGTTTATTTCCCTTCAGATCAGGCAGCTTTTGATGCAAACACAAACGATGCAGAAGCAGCTATTACAACTTTCAGTTATCAAACATACAGTGTTTATGATTCATGGGATCAACAATATTATGACGTTGAGGTACCAACAAGACTTGTAGCTTATCTTAAAGTTGACAACGTATCTGTGTTTTCGGTTGACTATACAGGAAGTTTCCAACTTTCAAATAGTAGCGAAGATGTTGTTCCTAAATCAATTTCAGCAACAGTTGTTATCACACCTTACACATTCACAATGAATTATTCAGGAAATAACATGGATTATACTTCATCAATGTCGTTCAAACAAGGTAATGATGTAATTGCAGAGTACAGTGTTACTGTTAAGTTTACTTCTGAATTATGGGACGAAGCACCTGAAAAAATCAGCGGACATATTCAGTTTACTCCTTTGAAATTAAAAGGTTTTATAAATATGTTTGCCGTAGAACAAGCTGCTAACCAAACACCTTCAAATGTTGCACTTATGAATGAAAACATTAGTGTAACGCTAATTCATGTTGATATCAATAGAACACTTGGTTCAGTTGAAGCAAGAGCCTTCGTTACAGATTATGGTGAAAGTATTGAGCCTGTTCTAGTTTATGACGATGGAACATGGCAAAAATTGGAAACAATTTTCCAACCTCTTGTTGATGAATTTGAAAATCAATTAGGAAAATAAAAATTAATTTGTTTTTCAAAAAGGCTGTGGGAGTTCCTGCAGCCTTTTTATTTTGTATAATGTTGAAGAATTTTTAAAGGCTTTAATAAAATTACTTTGCTAATTTTGTCAAAAAATAACAAATATGGAGAATTTTGAAATAAATGCTATTTCACCTATAGACGGCAGGTATTACCATACTACAAAAAAACTTAGAGAATTCTTTTCTGAAGCAGCTTTAATCAAATACAGAATATATGTTGAAATAGAATACTTTATTGCATTATACAACTTGCCTCTCGCAGAATTAAATAAACTAACTGAAGAAAATATTAATCAGGTCAAGCAAATCTATCAAAATTTCCAGTCTCAGGATGCAATTAGGGTAAAAGAGATTGAAAAGACTACAAATCACGATATAAAAGCAATTGAATATTTCATAAAAGAGAAATTTCATGAAATTGGCTTATCAGAGTTTCAAGAATTTATTCATTTTGGACTTACATCTCAGGATATCAATAATACTGCGTTTCCATTAATGCTTAAAGAAGCAATATATGTAGAAATTCTTCCTGCTATTGAAAAATTAATGGATAAGCTGGAAAGCATGTCGGAAGAATATAAAAATCAGCCATTGCTTGCTTTCACTCATGGACAACCGGCTTCGCCAACTACACTTGGCAAAGAGCTATATGTCTTTTTCAACAGGCTTGACACACAAGTTAATCAGTTAAAAAATCTACCATTCCCTGCAAAATTTGGCGGTGCAACAGGCAATCTGAATGCTCATTTAGTTGCCTATCCGGAAATAAATTGGGTAAAATTTGCAAACAATTTTGTAGAAAACAATCTTGGATTAAAGCGTTCGAAGGTAACTACCCAAATTGAGCATTACGACAATCTGTCAGCAATTTTTGATTGCCTGAAGAGAATTTGTACAATAATCATAGACCTCGACAGGGATATGTGGACATACATTTCTAAAGAGTACTTTAAACAAAAAATTAAGGAAAATGAAGTAGGCTCATCAGCCATGCCACATAAAGTAAACCCGATTGATTTTGAAAACTCTGAAGGTAATCTGGGAATAGCTATTGCCGTATTAGAACATCTTTCTGCCAAACTGCCGATATCAAGGTTGCAGAGAGACTTAACAGATTCCACAGTACTTAGAAATATTGGATTACCACTAGCCCATATAATAATCTCTTTGCAAGCTACAATCAAAGGTTTAGACAAGGTGCTTCTAAATAAAACAGCTATTGACAAAGACCTTGATTCAAACCCAATGGTAATTGCAGAAGCTATTCAAACAGTTTTAAGAAAACTAAGCTATCCAAAACCATATGAAAAATTAAAAGAGTTGACAAGAACAAATGAAACAATCACCTTACAACATTTATATTCATTTGTAGATTCTCTTGACATACCTGATAATTATAAAACGCAACTTAAAAATGTTACACCTTCTAATTATACAGGCTTCAACCTTGATGCTCTAATTAAATAAATTCTTGAATTTCACAGTAATAAATGAAAAACATCTGGAAAATTGCCAAATACATCACTCCTTATAAAAAGAAGGTTTGGTTGCACGTGTTCTATACTTTTACCGGAGTATCATTTTCGCTCTTTTCAATAGGGATGCTTATCCCATTTTTAGGCATTTTATTCGGAACACAAACGTATGTATATGAACCTGTTGAACTATCTTTTAGTGCTGATTCATTAAAACAATATTTCAATTACAACATCAGCTTAATGATATTAAAATTTGGAAAAATCAACACATTACTCATTATAAGTGCAGTTATAGTTTTGGGAAGTTTTATTAAGAACGGATTTCTATATTTAGCAATGTATTATCTCGCACCTATTCGAAATGGGGTTGTTCAGGATATTCGTAACGCACTGTATCGCAAAACATTAGAGTTGCCGATGTCTTATTATTCCAATGAAAGAAAAGGAGACCTGATTTCAAGAATGACCAATGATGTGCATCAAATCGAATGGAGTATAATAAGCTCTCTTGAGATGATATTTAGAGAACCTATCACCATAATTGTTTACATAGCAAGCTTACTGATAATCAGCCCGCAACTTACTCTTTTCGTGGTGATTCTTTTACCTTTTAGTGGGTTTATTATTGGCAGAATCGGTAAATCATTAAGAAAAACATCATCAATTGGGCAAAAACAATTGGGGTCCATTATATCAATGATGGAAGAAACTCTCACCGGACTCAGAATAATTAAAGCATTTAATGCAGAAGAAAAAACCACTAGAAAATTCAGTAATCTTAATAATGATTACACGAATATTATGAACAAAATTTACCGAAGAAACTACCTTGCCAGACCTTTGGTTGAGTTTTTGGGAACTGTTGTGGTTGTATTAATTATGATATACGGTGCATATATGGTTTTACGAACCGGCAGTTCGCTTTCTTCACAAGCATTCATTGGATATTTATTAATTTTTTCACAAATATTAAACCCCGCCAAATCATTCTCTACTGCTTATTATAATATCCAAAGAGGACTTGCATCAGCCGACAGAACTGAGGAGATTTTATCTGCTGAAAACAAAATTCTTGAGACACCAAACGCTTCCGGGATTAATGAATTCAGCAATTCTATCGAATTTTGCAATGTTTCATTCAAATATGAAAAAGAATGGGTATTGCAAGATATAAATCTAAAAATCTCAAAAGGCAAAACCATTGCTTTAGTTGGTCCTTCAGGAGCAGGGAAATCAACAATGGTAGATCTAATTCCAAGGCTTTATGATGTAACAGAGGGAAACATTTTGATTGATGGTGCAGACATTAGAAGTTTAAAAATCAAAGACCTAAGATCATTAATGGGAAATGTAAATCAGGCTGCCATACTTTTTAATGATTCATTTTATAACAATATTGCTTTTGGCGATAAAGAAGTTACAGAAGAAGAAGTAATAAAAGCTGCCAAAATTGCCAATGCTCACGAATTTATAGTTAGAACCGAACAAGGTTATAACACAAATATTGGTGATATGGGAAATAAATTAAGCGGAGGACAAAAACAAAGGCTTGTAATTGCCAGAGCCGTATTGTACAACCCTCCTATCTTAATTCTGGATGAAGCAACTTCTGCATTAGACACAGAAAGCGAGAAGCAGGTACAACAAGCATTGTCAAATGTTATGAAAAACAGAACATCTATTGTAATTGCTCA
>CAZRNU010000206.1:0-4115 GCA_964601515.1 uncultured Bacteroidales bacterium
CAATCGGAGGGGTCGGAGGTTCGACTCCTTCAGCCCCCACCATTAAGCCTTGATTATTCAAGGCTTTTTTTATTTTATGGAATTCATATATGAAAATATTTACTGTATATATCATCTATTCACAAAAATATAACCTTTACTACATTGGTTCTACATCAAATATTGAGGATAGATTAAACAGACATAACAATAACCGGAGTATATTTACAAAAGGAAAGGGACCTTGGGATTTAGTAGCAAAAAAAGAGTTTGAATCAAAGTCAGAAGCATATCAATTTGAACTTAAACTTAAATCATTCAAGAATTCTCAATATGCTGTATCTTTTATCAATACTTTGGTTTAGAGCACTCCGATACAATCGGAGGGGTCGGAGGTTCGACTCCTTCAGCCCCCACCATTAAGCCTTGATTTAATCAATAGATCAAGGCTTTCTTATTTTAAAGAAATCCTACTGCAGTAAATTTGCAGTAACTTTTTGGGGGTAAATTTGCGACCTTAGATGTTAACCCTTACTTTTTCCTTCATTAATTCAGGGTAAATTTAACTCACTTTTTAATTTAATTTGATTTAAGATTCGAAAAATATTTACTCAATCCTTCTATTCGCTTTCCTATGATTAAGAAATCTTCTTTAAAAACTCAACTGCAGTAAATTTGCAGTAACTTTTCTATTGCGAATAAGGGACTTTCATTGATTGATTTCTTTACCCTTTCAATTATATTAGTTAGGGGAGTGGGTTACTCTAAAACCAAAACCTAAGATATCTTAATGAAATTAACTCCATTTTGCAAATAAGAGAGCAATATACATAGATTTTGTATCATATTGTATATGTTAGCATTTCTACTTTATTACTTTCGTACTTGTTTTTTTTTAACATTTTTTGCATATTTGATAATGTTATCAGAATATTTATTTGTTAAAAACAATAGAGGAAAGTTTTTTTGTATCTTTACAGCAAATCACCGAAATATGACTATAAAGATGAGATTATCTTTTATATTTACCCTGTTTTACGCAATAAGTGTTTTCTAATCACTAATTTTAGGTTATTGAATAAAAATCAGTTAAATTAAACATATTTATGATAGATTTGTTGCAAAAATATTTTAGTGATTCAAGCCGTAATAATTTGGTAATTAATATTAAGAAACTTAAAAATACTTTTAGAATACAATGACGAAAAAAGAATTAGAAGATTATCTTTGGGGAGCTGCTAACATTCTGCGGGGAATGATTGATGCGGCAGACTTTAAGCAGTATATATTTCCTTTGCTGTTCTTCAAGCGAATAAGCGATTTGTGGGACGAGGAATATCAATTAGCATTGGAAGAGAGCGATGGAGATTTAAGCTATGCAGAATTTGCAGAAAACCATCGCTTCCAGATTCCTAAAGGTTGTCACTGGGAAGATGTTAGAAAGCGAACTGTAGATGTTGGAGCTTATCTTCAAAAAGCAATAAACGGAATTGAGAAAGCAAATTTTGAGATGTTGCACGATGTGTTTGGTGATGCCCAGTGGACAAACAAACGAAGAATGAGTGATGAAAAGATGCTTGATCTTATTGAACATTTCAGCAAGATGAATTTAACTGTAAATAATGTTCCGCATGATATAATGGGAGAAGGCTATGAATACTTGATTAAAAAATTTGCTGATGATAGCGGTCATACTGCTGCTGAGTTTTATACAAACCGAACAGTTGTAAAACTGATGACACAGATAACTAATCCCCAATCCGGTGAAAGCATTTATGATCCTACCTGCGGAAGCGGTGGAATATTATTAAGTAGTGCGTTACACTTAAAAGAACAAGGCAAGGAATACCGAACTCTGAAGCTATACGGACAGGAACTGAACCTCATTACCTCTGCCATTGCCCGTATCAATATGTTTATGCATAATGTAGATGAGTTTTTGATTGTGCAGGGCGACACTTTAGACAGTCCCCAGATTTTAGAGAATGATGAACTGAAACAATTTGATGTGATAATGGCTAACCCGCCCTATAGTGTTAAAAAATGGAGTCAAAGCAAATGGATGAATGACCCTTTTGGTCGAAATATTTGGGGAACGCCTCCGCAAGGTTGTGCTGACTATGCATTTCAGCAGCATATTATGAAAAGTCTGAAACCCGATACAGGCAGATCTGTTGTTCTATGGCCTCATGGTGTGCTTTTCAGAGATAGTGAATCTGAAATACGAAAGCGCATGATTGAGGAGGATTATGTTGATGCTGTAATAGGATTAGGGAAAAACCTTTTTTACAACAGCAGTATGGAAAGTTGTTTGCTTGTGTGCCGAATGAGCAAACCGGAAGAAAGAAAAGGTAAAATTATTTTTATTGATGCTAAACAGGAATTAAGAATAGAAAGGACTAATGCCTGGCTTGAGCCACATCATATTAAAAAGATAAGTGATGCTTATTGGAACTTTAGCGATGTGGAAGAATTTGCTAAGGTAATGAATAAAAGTGATGTATTGGAAAACAATGGTAATTTAAGCATACAGTTATACGTAAAACAGGCATCTAATGCAATTGAACATAATATATCAGACCTGATTAGCGATGTAAAAGAAGGACAAATAAAAATTAATTCATCCTTAGAAGAATTGTACTTACGGCTTAAAAATATTGGAATAGATGTATGAGTAGCGAATTAAAACAACATAATTTATACCTAAGCATTGCAGAACTATTGCAGGCTGCAAGGCAAGCCGCAATGCGAACAGTAAACCAAACGATGGTTTATACTTACTACGAAATTGGTAGAATGATAGTGGAAGATGAGCAACAAGGTACAGAACGTGCCGCTTATGGGAAGCGGGTTTTAAAAGAACTTTCCGCAAAGCTCACTACCGAGTTTGGGAAAGGGTTTTCTGTTCAAAATCTTGAAAATATGCGAAAATTCTACCATCTCTATAGCAATGATGCAAATTCCCAATCAGCGCTTAGGATTTCTGAAAAATCCCAATCACTGATTAGGATTTCTAAAAATACAAGTGCCACACTGAGCTGGACACACTATTTAGTTCTCATACGGATAGAGAATAATAAAGAACGCAGTTTTTATGAAATAGAATCATTAAACAATAACTGGAGCGTTCGTGAATTGAAACGCCAATTCGATAGCGGATTATACGAACGTCTCGCTTTGAGCCGCAATAAAGCCGGCGTAAGGAAGCTTGCCGAAAAAGGACAACTGATAGAAAAACCATCCGATGTATTCAAAGACCCATACGTTTTAGAGTTTCTTAATTTACCCGAACAGTACCAATATTCCGAAAGCGAACTCGAATCGGCTATTATTGATAAACTTGAACATTTTTTGCTCGAACTCGGAAAGGGATTTACCTTTGTGGGCAGACAAGTGCGGTTTAGTTTTGATGAAAGGCATTTTAGGATAGATTTGGTTTTTTACAATCGCATGCTCCGGTGCTTTGTGCTGATTGACCTAAAAATAGGCGACGTCAGCCACCAGGACCTTGGACAAATGCAAATGTATGTGAACTACTACGACCGTTTTGTGAAATTGGAAGAAGAAAACAAAACCGTTGGCATTATCCTCTGTAAAGACAAAAGCCAAACGCTGGTAGAAATTACCCTGCCCGAAAACAACGACCATATTTTTGCCAGTAAATACCAAACCATTTTGCCCGATAAACAAACCTTCATTAACCTTTTAAATGAGAAAGAAATATGAAGAACCGTCTGAGCTGTGATTTTTATGATTTATAAGATTACTATGAAAAATACAGACCAGAAAATCACAACAATCAAACAAATCACAGTGCAGACAAAAGTAATAGAAATATGAAGTTGAGGAAAAATAAATGGCGAATTACTTCATTAGGGGAAATATGTAAGCTTGAATATGGCAACAACCTTACTGATAAAATGAGAAATGGTGGTCATGTTCCAGTTTATGGATCAGCTGGTATTGTTGGATGGCATGATAAACCTTTAACAAAATCGCCCACACTCATTGTTGGTAGAAAGGGTTCAGTAGGAAATGTGTTTTATTCAAAAGTTCCTTGTTTCCCTATTGATACAGTATATTATGTTGAAGAAGCATTGTGCAAAGAAGATTTAAGGTGGCTTGAACTCTTTTTA
>CAZRNU010000207.1:0-4100 GCA_964601515.1 uncultured Bacteroidales bacterium
AGAGAATGAAGGATGTAATGTCTGAACTAGTTGAGGTTGAGTATTATCATTTTGCGATAGATCCGGTTACTCGTGAATTTACAGATGACAATATTACAATGGCAGTAAAAGCGGCACAAAACGCTATTGAAAACGCCGGACTAAGAGCCACTGATATAGATTTTATTGCATATGGCAGTGCGCATCAGGATCAAATGCCTACGGCAAGTGTAAGAATTCAGGAAGCCCTCGGTATAGAAAGATGCGGCGAAATATCCATTCATGCAAATTGCACATCTGCATATAAAGCTTTGCTTACAGCTTATGAATTTATCAAGTCGGGACGCTATAAAAGAGCATTGGTTTTATCTAGTGGCATTTCTTCTTCTGAGCTCAGGAGCGAGTATTATAATCAGCCAATAGTTAAGAAGGAAGAGCTGTTTTTGAGATATTTCCTTAGCGATGGTGCGGGCGCTATTATTTTGGAAACAGATGAAAGCGACAAAAAGTCGGGGTTGTACTTGGAGAATTGTTATATGGAATCAATAGGCGGCAAAAAGCCATCAGCAATGGGTAATCGCCGTCCGGCTTATTATATGAGTCCGAAAGAAGAGTTTGAACAGGGATACCACCATCTTGCCCAACTTTTTAATGATAACCTAAGAGATTTGTTCTACGAAGAAGATGGCTCAGTATTCTTAAAAGGATTGAAAAGAATGATTACAAAATATCCGTTTGATGTTAGCAAGGTTAAGTTCTTCCAGGTAAACTTTCCATCAAAACATATATCCGAAACCATAATTGAAGAATGTCAAAGTATTGGTATTGCACCACAAACTCTTTACACCAAAATGTCAACAATGGGATACGTTGGTCCTCCAATGGTTTTCCTATGTCTAGACAAAATAAGAAGGGAAGAAAAACTCGAAAGTGGTGATGTAATTCTTTCATTTGTTACCGAAGTGAGCAAGTTTATGCAAGCAGGGTTTGTTTGTAGAATGTGGTAATGTGCCAATGTGCCGATGTGCCAATATGCCAATATGCCAATGTGCCAATATGCCAATATGCCAATGTGCCGATGTGCCAATATGCCAATATGCCAATGTGCCAATATGCCAATATGCCAATGTGATATAGGCATGAAATATTTATAGAATTGCATCCTACCGAATAAACAAGCGGCAGAGTCGCGAAATATCTAAAGCAATGATTTCGAATAGAAGGGCAAGAGGTGCAGAGCAACGAAACATTTTTAATGCGGGAAAGTCCCTTTTTATTTGTGCCTTACCGACGTCCTTAGAAGTGGAATAAATTACATTTAAAACATTGGAAATCCTAAATATTACCTTTGAATAATAAATTATTAAATAAAATATTACCTGCAAGTAATAAAAAATGAAAAATATTATTACCTTTGGGTAATAAAATCAAAGCAATTATGATAGAACAACTTTTTACAAAGCACATAAAAGCAATAAATAGTCTAAAAACTGTATTCAAAAGTCATTTACATAATCATATTTTGTGGAGTGAGCGACTTATTGGGATTAAAGGGGCAAGAGGTGTTGGGAAAACAACTCTCATTCTCCAACATATCAAGAATAATTATGGAAACGACAGAAAATGCTTGTATGTAAACCTTGATGACATTGCATTTCCTTATGATAATCTTTTGCAATTGGTTGAAGAGTTTGAAAAAACAGGTGGTAAATATTTATTCCTTGATGAAGTGCATAAATATGCAAATTGGTCTCGGGAGCTAAAAAACATATACGACAGTTTTCCGGAAATAAGTGTTGTTTTTACAGGATCATCAATATTGGATATTTTAAAAGGAAAATCTGACTTAAGCAGAAGGGCTGTTGTATATCGTATGCAGGGCTTGTCTTTTAGAGAATTTTTAAATATAAAAACAGGTAAAAATTTTGAAAGTTATTCTCTGGAAGAAATATTAAAAAATCATGAACAATACAGTCAGGACATAACTCTAAAGGTAAAACCATTTCAATATTTTAAAGAATATTTGAAATATGGTTATTACCCATATTTTCTTGAAAACATTGAAAACTATCATCTTAAGCTGTCAAACACCATTAGTTTGATGATTGAGATAGATCTTCCATTAATGTTTAATGTTGATAATAATCATGTTAGCAAACTGAAGAGATTTGTCAACATTCTTAGTCAGGATATTCCCTATAAGCCAAACATAACAAATTTAGCAGCTGCGATTGGGGTATCATGGAAGTCAGTTATAAATTACCTGACCTATTTGAACGATGCTGAAATAATTAAAATTTTATATCATGAAGGAAAAGATATTGGCAGCATGACAAAGCCCGAACTGGTAAATCTTCATCATCCAAATCATTTTTTTATATTTAATGAAGATGTCTTAAATAGTGGGAGCTTACGTGAGTCTTTTTTTGTTAATCAGTTATCATACAAAAACAGAATTGAAAAAGCGAAAAGAGGTGACTTTGTTGTTAATGGTAGATACTACTTTGAGATAGGAGGAAGAAATAAAACCTATCATCAAATCGCGAATATTAATAACTCATTCATTGTTTCAGATGACATCGAATATGGCTTTGGAAACAAGATACCATTATGGCTTTTTGGGTTTTTGTATTAAAATTTAATTTGATACCCGAAGCTTGAAGCCCCGCAAAAGCGGGAGCTTGCAGTTCTCGCCAGGAATTTCCAGCTTCCGCACTAGCGGAACTGGAAGACTTCTATCGCAAATCCTATTTAATCTATTAATATATTTTATTAGTGTGTTAAATAGCGTTTTATATTATATTTGCGCCCTGTATTTGCAAATATTAAATTATGATTATGACACATTATGATTTACCAATTCAAAACATAAAAAGCAAGATATACGAGATTCGTGGAAAGCAGGTAATGCTGGATCGTGACTTGGCAGGGCTTTATGAAATTGAAACAAGAAATTTGAATAAAGCAGTAAAAAGGAATATTGACCGATTTCCCGAAGATTTCATGTTCCAATTAAACGATGAAGAATTAACGAACTGGAAGTTCCAAATTGGAACATCCAACAGAATAAAGAAAGGCCTTAGAAAGCTCCCATTTGCTTTCACCGAGCAAGGTGTAGCAATGCTTTCCGGTATTTTAAGAAGTGAAAAAGCGGTAGAAGTAAATATTGAAATAATGCGTGCGTTTGTGTCTATGCGGAATTTTATTACACATAATGTAGAGCTCTTTACGAGATTAATGAGGTTCGAAGAAGATCATTTTGTTTTTAAAATGAAGACAGAAGAAAATTTCGAGAAAGTTTTCCAAGCACTAGAAAGCAAAGAACTACCAAAACAAGGCATCTTTTTCAACGGACAGGTTTTTGATGCTTATGTGTTTGTTTCGGAACTGGTTCGAACTGCAGAAAAATCAATAATTCTTATTGATAATTATGTTGATGAAAAAGTTCTAACTCTTTTAAGCAAAAAGAAATCAGAGGTTGAGGTTTTCATTTATTCTAAAACCATCACCAATAAGCTACAACAGGATGCAGATAAATTTAATGCTCAATACAAAAACTTGACATTAAAACAGTTTGATTATTGCCACGACAGGTTTTTAATAATTGATGAAAAAATTTACCACATTGGAGCTTCTCTAAAAGACCTTGGCAAAAAATGGTTTGCTTTTTCCAAATTAGAAATTGATGCAAAATTGATTTTGGGGAAATTAAATTGAAATTAGTTCCGGTGCGCTGCACCTTAAAATCAATCCTCACATTCATTGCTATAGATATTTTGCTGCTACGCAGCTTTTTGATGGGTGCAGATTGTTCATTTTATGGATTTTATGGATTGTAAAGATTGAAACAAACCCACCTTAGCGGCAGAGCCGCGAAATATCTATAGAAGAATATCGAATTCCTTTACGGGAGGTGCAGAGCACTGAAACATCAAAAATGCGAGAGATTCCGGATCTATTCAGAAATTTCCAGCTTCCGCTTTGCGGAACCGAAAGCCTCTATCACAAATCCTATTTAGTCAATTAATATACTTTATTAGTGCGTGAAATAATGTTATTTGTTATATTTGCGCTATATAAATCACATAATCATACTAATTAATGATTATTGAAGATGAAAG
>CAZRNU010000208.1:0-4014 GCA_964601515.1 uncultured Bacteroidales bacterium
AATGTATTCGTTGAACTCAGAACTTTTGTAATAAACTGACGACTGCTGACTGCGTCAGCTATGTTCCAATTTTTTACCTGTGTTTTCAATAAGCCATCTCGAACGTAGCGAAGCGAAGTGAGAGATCCCGTTGTACAAGCACCACCCCATTGTATTGGCCGGGCTCGACCGGCCATAAAATACCAGCAAATGGACTCGTAGTGACAGGGCTTGACCTGTCACTGTAGTGTTAATACCCGATTATTGACGGATTATGATATTACCAGAAATGATTGTTTTGGTTTTGAGATGGAAAGTGCAGGGCAGTTAAAAAGCAACCATTATTTTACTTCATAATTTATTCTAAAAGGAAAAGTTAATTCTTTACCTCTGTTATTTAAAATCAAACCTGCTTCATGTGAATATTTTCCTTTGTTTTTTTGTGTAATTGAAAATATTGGAGTACCCCATGAAGCACAGCTTTCAATTGTATCGTTTTCAACAATTAATTTAAAAGGACTGTTACTATCATTAGCTGCAAAATATATCTTAGCATTATAAGTTTCACCAACCCTAGCAGTTGGTTTATCAGGTACTACAATAATTCTATGTATATCAAAAGTAAAGTAATAATAATGAAAATCTCTAATAATTGAATTAATTGCAACATACTCTAAAAATTTGACTTCTGCACATAAAGAATTCTTTTGTAGACTTGAAATATCAAATGTAGGGACGTATTCATTGCCATTATACTCATACATGATATGTTCCACATGATTAATAAATTCTTTATAAGCAGTAATGCCATAATGTGATTTGCTTTGGGAAATTGCGTTATTTGCTAGTTGTTTCAACTTTACAATATCTTGTTTATATGGAGATAAACTGTCAAGATGGGCGGTACTTTGACTGACATACTCGTAACTTTCAGAAACAAGTGCATCTAAAATGCTCTCATCCTGCTTGTTTTTATTTTCATTACATGATATAAGAAACATAAACAATGTAAAATAGAATAATTTTTTCATATTCATAATACTTATTTTATTGAACAATATCTGGTTTATAATCTTCAGAGTACCACAATATAGACCTTGAACCTCTTTCGCCTTCCCACACCTGATTGTATCCCCCACACTATCCGACATTTATCTCCGCCACGCTCCCTTCGGTTGAAATGCCCCTCAACAGTGGGAACAAGACACTTTTAACTTTTAGTTTTTAACTTTTAACTGTCCACTAAAATACCTACACACTCCTGTAAACTGACATTCCTCACACTTTGGCTTACGAGCTACGCATACATATCTTCCATGAAGTATCAGCCAGTGATGTGCTATTGCTACCTGGTGCTCAGGGATATATTTTAATAATTGTTTTTCGGTTTCTAACGGTGTTTTGGCATTTGTTGTTAAACCCAATCGTGCTGAAACTCTGAATACATGTGTATCCACAGCCAAAGCAGGCTTGTTAAAGACAACTGATGCTATAACATTAGCTGTTTTCCTTCCAACACCGGGTAATTTCATCAGTTCATTTACATCATCAGGAACAACGCCTTTGAATTCCTCCATTAACTTTTTTGCCATTCCAACAAGGTTTTTAGCCTTGCTGTTTGGGTATGAGCAAGATTTTATCAAACCAAAAACCTCATCAACAGAAGCCACTGCCAATACCTCAGCTTTTGGAAAAACATCAAAAAACGTGGGAGTAATAAGGTTCACTCTCTTATCAGTGCATTGAGCAGACAGAATAACCGCAACAATTAGCTGATAAGGGTCGTTATACCGCAACTCTGTTTCCGCAATTGGTTGATTTTGGGAGAAATAATCTAATATGTATTTAAAACGTTGGGCTTTTGTCATAATTATGATTAATAATAAATGCGAAAATAATGATTTTATTCAATGGTCGTAATTAATGGTTTATTATAATTAATTCAATTATCGTAGAGACGCAATGCTTTGCGTCTCTCTCTGCGTCTCTATTTGCGTCTCTATTTACGTCAATTCCAGAGACGCGAAGCATCGCGTCTTTACAATAAAAATCAATAAAATCCCATAAAAACACAAGATTTTTTATACATTAGCGAAAATTTTTTTGAGGCCATTTTTACAAAAAACAAAACTATAAATCATGATAAATCAGCAACTTATAAATCCAAAAAGCATTGTTGTAGTCGGAGGTTCAAATGATATTACTAAGCCGGGCGGAAAAATCCTGAAAAACATTATTGATGGTAATTTCAAAGGCAATGTTTATGTTACCAACCTAAAGGAAAGTGAAGTTCAAGGTATAAAAAGTTACAGCAATCCGGCAGACCTGCCCGAAGTTGACCTTGCCGTTATTGCAATAGCTGCGAGATTTGTTCCTGAAACTATTGAACTACTTACCAAACAAAAGAACACGCGTGCATTTATAATTCTTTCAGCAGGTTTTAGTGAGGAAAGTGAAGAAGGCGCCAAGCTTGAGAAGCAGATTGTTGATACAATTAATAGTGTTAATGGCTCTCTGATTGGACCAAACTGCGTTGGAATTCTTACTCCAAATCATCATAGCATCTTCACCTACCCTATTCCAAAACTTACTGAAAAAGGTTGCGACTTTATATCAGGTTCCGGTGCCACTGCATGCTTTATCATGGAAGCCGGAATTCCTAAAGGACTTACTTTTGCAAATGTATTTTCAGTTGGAAACAGCGCCCAGATGGGTGTTGAAGAGGTATTAAAATACTTGGATGAAAGTTTCGACCCTAAGACAAGCAGTAGAGTAAAGCTTCTTTATATAGAAACCATTGCAAAACCTCAAATGCTTCTCAAACATGCATCTTCTCTAATTCGCAAGGGATGTAAGATTGCTGCCGTAAAGGCAGGAAGTTCCGATGCCGGAAGTCGCGCTGCATCGTCGCATACAGGTGCGCTTGCAAGTCCGGATGTTGCTGTTGATGCACTGTTTCGTAAGGCAGGAATTGTTAGGTGCTACGGCCGCGAAGATCTTATTGCTGTAGCTTCTGTGTTTATGCATCCTGAATTAAAAGGTAAAAACATAGCTATAATTACTCACGCAGGTGGTCCGGCAGTTATGCTCACTGATGCTCTTTCCAATGGAGGAATGAATATTCCTCATATTGATAATCCGGCAAGCAAAGAGCTTCTGACTCATCTTTTCCCCGGTTCTTCAGTTGCTAATCCTATTGATTTTCTAGCAACAGGTAACGCAGAGCAATTAGGAAAAATCATTGATTTTGTTGACAATAAGTTTGATGAAATTGATGGAATGGCTGTAATATTTGGAACTCCGGGACTATTTCCTGTTTTTGATGTGTATGATGTTTTGGATAAGAAAATGAAGGAATGTAAAAAGCCTATTTATCCGGTTCTACCAAGCATACTTACCGCAAAAGATGAAATAAATGCTTTTATAGAAAAAGGGAGAATAATTTTCCCTGATGAGGTTACTTTAGGAAATGCACTTGCGAGGGTATTTCATACTCAGCCTCCAAGTCCTGAAAAAATTGAACTTCCTAAAGTTGATAAAGCAAAAATTCGTGATATAATTGAAAAGTCGTCAGACGGCTATTTGGAACCCAATGCAGTTCAATCACTATTGGATGCTGCAGGTATTCCAAGAGCAGGAGAAGCTGTTGTTAATAATCTTAATGATGCTGTAAGTGCAGCAGATAAATTGGGCTACCCTGTTGTTATGAAAGTTGTTGGTCCGGTTCATAAATCAGATGTTGGTGGTGTAGTTTTAAATGTAAAAAATGCAGAAAGTGTAAAAGCAGAATTCGAAAGAATGATGAAAATTAAAGATACAACTGCGATTCTTTTACAACCAATGCTTTCAGGCACTGAACTCTTTGCAGGAGCAAAATATGAAGATAAATTCGGACACATGATTCTTTGTGGTATGGGCGGAATTTTCATTGAAGTTTTAAAAGATGTTTCCTCAAGATTGTCGCCACTAAACAAAGATGAAGCACTTGAGATGATTCGCAACCTAAAGAGTTATAAAATCATTCAGGGCGTGAGA
>CAZRNU010000209.1:0-3985 GCA_964601515.1 uncultured Bacteroidales bacterium
CGACTTAGGACTCAGGACTCAGGACTCAGGACTCAGGACTCAGGACTCAGGACTTCCTTACATATTCCTCCTATACTGCCCGCCTACGTCATATAGCGCTTGAGTAAGCTGTCCTATTGAGCAATATTTGGTAACATCCATCAACTTTTCAAAGACGTTTTCATTATGGTAAGCAGCTCGTCTTAAATCTTCAATCAAGCCTTTTTGCTTATCTCCGTGAAACTTATGCAGTTTTTCAAGCATTTTAAGCTGATATTGCTTTTCTTCTTCAGTAGAGCGAATTACCTCTCCCGGAATTACAGTTGGTGAACCTTCTGTTGATAGGAATGTGTTTACTCCCATAATTGGAAGCTCTCCGGTATGTTTTAGATGTTCATAGTATAAAGACTCATCCTGGATTTTATTTCTTTGGTAAGCGGTTTCCATCGCACCCAAAACACCGCCTCTTTCAGAAATCCTTTCAAACTCAAGCATTACAGCCTCTTCAACAAGTTCGGTTAGCTCTTCAATAATAAAAGATCCTTGCAAAGGATTCTGATTTTTTGCCAAGCCAAGTTCATTATTTATGATAAGCTGAATTGCCATTGCACGGCGAACAGATTCTTCTGTTGGTGTTGTAATTGCCTCATCGTATGCATTAGTGTGTAATGAATTACAGTTGTCATAGATTGCATACAAGGCTTGCAAGGTTGTTCTGATATCGTTAAATCCGATTTCCTGGGCATGCAAAGAACGTCCGGATGTCTGAATATGGTACTTCAACTGCTGTGAACGTGCATTGCCACCATATTTGTTCTTAATGGTTTTTGCCCATATAGAACGAGCTACTCGTCCTATAACCGAAAACTCAATATCAATACCATTAGAAAAGAAGAACGAGAGGTTTGGTGCAAATTTATCAATATCCATTCCTCTTGAAAGGTAATATTCAACGTAAGTAAACCCGTTTGCAAGTGTGAATGCCAGTTGTGAAATGGGATTTGCACCGGCTTCAGCAATATGATATCCTGAAATAGAAACAGAGTAGAAGTTTCTAACATTATCTTTTATAAAATATTCCTGAATATCACCCATAAGTTTTAATGAAAAGTCGGTTGAAAAGATACAAGTATTTTGCCCCTGGTCTTCTTTAAGAATATCAGCCTGAACAGTTCCTCTTACAACACATAGAGTATCTTTTTTAATTCTTTCATAAACATCTTTAGGTAAAACCTGATCTCCGGTAACCCCGAGCAGCATTAACCCCAGGCCATCATTACCTTCGGGCAGTTTTCCCTGGTATTTTGGCCGTTCTATTCCTTTTTCTTTATATATGGAATCTATTTTTTTGCTTACTTCTTCTTCAAGGCCATTTTCCTTTATGTAAACCTCGCATTGTTGGTCAATTGCAGTGTTGAGGAAAAATCCAACCATAATAGGTGCAGGACCGTTAATTGTCATTGAAACTGAAGTATTAGGGTTTGCAAGGTTAAAACCTGAGTAAAGCTTCTTCGCATCATCCAGACAACAAATTGAAACACCTGAATTTCCTATCTTACCATAAATATCAGGCCTTATATCAGGGTCATTTCCATACAAAGTAACCGAATCAAAAGCAGTCGACAAGCGTTTTGCTGGCATATCTTTAGAAAGATAATGGAAGCGTTTGTTTGTTCTTTCCGGACCACCTTCTCCGGCAAACATACGGGTTGGGTCTTCGCCCTCTCGTTTAAAAGGGAAAACTCCGGCAACAAAAGGATATTCGCCGGGGAAGTTTTCTTTCAATGACCATTTTAGAATATCGCCCCAGCCTTTGTATTTTGGTGATGATATTTTGGGAATTTCAAGGTGGGATAGGGTAGTGGTGTGAGTTTTAATTTTTATCTCTTTGTCTCTTACTTTGAAAACATAGTATTCATCTTTGTACGATTTCACCTTATTATCCCAGTTTTCAAGAATTACCTTATTATCATAAGTAAGCTTCTCTTCTAATTCAGAATATTTCTTTTCAAGACTATCAACAAGTGAAGTGTTATCTTCCTTTTTGTCTGATTTTAGCTCATTGATTGCAATTCGCAATGAATAAAGCTTTTGTGCAATTTCACCTTGTTCTTCAGTCCAGTTATTATAATTTCTGACTGTTTCAGCAATTTCAGCTAGGTATCTTACTCTTTGAGGAGGTATTATATAAATCTTATCCGGAATATCTCCTTCGAGATTCATAGAAGATTTAAAATCGAGATTTAGTTTTTCATTAATTTTCTTTATAACGGCGTTATAAAACTGGTTAACACCCGGGTCGTTAAATTGCGATGCAATAGTTCCAAAAACCGGCATATCATCAATAGATTGCTCAAATAATTGGTGATTACGCTGGAACTGCTTTTTTACATCTCTCAATGCATCCATTCCGCCTCTTTTGTCGAATTTATTAAGAGCAATAACCTCTGCAAATTCAAGCATATCAATTTTTTCAAGTTGAGATGCAGCCCCGTATTCGGGAGTCATTACATATAAACTCAAATCGCTATGATCAACAATTTCAGTGTCTGATTGCCCAATTCCTGAAGTTTCAAGAATAATAAGGTCAAATCCGGAAATTTTGAACAGATTTATAACATCTTTCACATATTTAGACAAAGAAAGATTAGATTGTCTTGTAGCCATTGAGCGCACAAAAACCCTTGGATTGTTAATTGCATTCATCCTGATTCTGTCGCCAAGTAATGCACCGCCTGTTTTACGTTTTGTAGGGTCAACACATATTATGGCAATGTGTTTTTCAGGAAAATCCATCAAAAACCTTCTTGTAAACTCATCAACTAAAGAAGATTTTCCGGCGCCGCCTGTCCCTGTTATTCCTAATACAGGAATTTTAGAATTTGCAGCTTTTTTCTCTAATTCTTCAATAAGGTCTTTGTTGTTTTCAGGGAAATTTTCAAGTGCTGAAACAGTTTTGGAAATTGAGTTATAATCTCTTTTTTCTATCTTTTCAAGATTGATTTTTTCTCCATTGCCTCTTGGGAAATCAGATCTTTCAATTACATCATTAATCATCCCTTGCAAACCCATCTGCCGTCCATCATCAGGCGAATAGATGCGTTCAATTCCATATTTATGAAGTTCTTCGGCTTCCTCGGGAAGAATTACACCACCGCCACCACCAAATATTTTAATGTCGTTCATGCCTTTTTCTTTAAGCATATCATACATATATTTGAAAAATTCAAGATGTCCGCCCTGATATGACGTTACTGCAATTGCCTGAGCATTTTCCTGCACGGCGCAATCAACAATTTCCTGAACAGAACGGTTATGTCCGAGATGAATTACTTCTGCACCTGTTGATTGGATTATGCGCCTCATAACATTTATAGAAGCATCATGCCCATCGAATAATGAGGTTGCAGTTACAATTCTAATATGATTTTTCGGCTGGTAAGATGGAGTTTTTAACATAGACCCTATAATTATAATTTTCCCAAAATTAAAAAGATTGTTTATAAAATTGTTTAAAACAAGAAGCTAATTTAAAAAAATGATTGAATAGAATAAAGATTAAGAAGCAAATACCTTTAGACCTGCCTTTCCTGTATCAGTCTTTGAATTTGTTTTGCATCGCTAACAGTAAAGCACTTTCCAACAATTTCGCCGGCGCCATAGCTTTTTATTATTATATCAGCTCCCCATATATGAGAATCAACTTTTATAGAAGCAATTTTGTTTATTGGTATAACAATGCTGTCAACATTGAATAAATGTTTATTTCGCTTACGATATTCCAGTTTATCGCTGTGTATTTTAATTATATGTGGAGTAAGAATTGGTCCCAAGCGCGTAATAGATGATTTGAATTCGTAAACTCTGTCATCAAAACTATTACGACTTTTGCTTCTAGAATAATCCCGATTTCTTTCGGAGTTTCTATCGCTTTCTTTGATTTTGGAAATATTGTATCCACCCCTATAAAACTGGACTAATTTCCTTTGTTGTTAATATTTGATTT
>CAZRNU010000210.1:0-3919 GCA_964601515.1 uncultured Bacteroidales bacterium
GCTGGGGCAGAGGTCTTATGCCGGTAATTAATGTAAGCTGGCACGATGCCAATGCCTTTGGAGAATGGATGGGTTGTCGTTTGCCAACAGAAGCTGAGTGGGAATATGCCTGCAGGGCTGCTGCTTCAGAAGCTTATAATACAGGGCATAATCTCTTGCTTAAAGAAGAGGCAAATTGTAGCGGAATAAAAACCATGGAGGTTGGTAGTTTCATGCCTAATCGATGGGGTATTTTTGAAATGCATGGTAATGTACTTGAATGGTGCGCTGATTGGTATGCAGCTTATCAGGCTGTTCAACAGTCAAATCCTAAAGGTCCTGAATCAGGCACGGAAAAAGTGCATAGGGGAGGAGCATGGAGCCTTGGCGCGGAATTGTGCCGCTCTGCTTCCAGAAATTACGACAATCCCGATGAATATAATCATGATATCGGGTTTAGATTGGTAAAATCATAAAACAGAAACCAAAAAAACAAAACAAAACAAAGCATGCCAATACACTACGTTAATATCACAAAAAAAGAATTTTTTAATGATTACAAGCAATTGTACCGTTTTTCTGATTTAGAAACATTTCTTAAAATGGTTGAAAAAAGATTCTGGTACTTTTTTAATCCTTTATATACATGGAAATCCCCTACAGATTTAGTATTGATTAAAAATGAATTTTATATAAAACGGAAAAAATATAAACTACCGGCTATTGGATCACTGCCAATATCAAGTTTTATAGGCTCAGATTATGCAGACGATTGCTGGGATGTTTTAACTTCTTGCAAACCGGATGTTAGACTTGTTGTAAATACAAAAAACTTTGTTGAAAAGATTTTAATGGTAATTGAACCCAAATATGATATCTTTATAGGAAAAGTCAACTATCAAAGTATAAACGATTTTTATACTTTAGATGTTGATAAAACAGAACTTCAAAAAGAATTTAAAGAAAAAAGAATTGGCGAACAGCAAATAAAGATATTATTGAAAAAAAGAAAGGTTTTTTCAAATGAAGATGAAATAAGAATAATTCTTGCACCATTAAGGGAAATTGAAAAAGTAGAAGGATTTATATCAATAGGTTTTGGGTTTAGTAACTCAATTTATAAAAGCGTCATAAAATCATATTCTCTTAATCCTGAAATAAAAGATATTAAAGCTGATTTAATAAAAAAGTTTGTTAATTCTAAAGTAAAAATACCACATATAGATCTCAATATGCATAGTTTATAAATACACAAACTAAATAATATATAACCAACACACATGAAAGTAAAAAGAAAATTTCCGAAAATAAGTAAAAAAGAATTGGATACAATACATGTTTCCGGCATTAATTACAAGCAATTGGAAGTAGACCTTTATGCTGCACAGTTTATTCTTATTAACAGGCAAATCCCAAATACAATTGTTTTTGATTCCATTAATTCAATAAAATTATTTGAAGGTTTAACACAACATTATAAAATAAGAGATGAAAATATTGTTATTAAACAGTCCTTTTCAGAAGATGAGTTAGAGTTCAAAAAAGACACTTGGTTTATTTTCATTAAGAGCGATCTACTTTTTTATTTGTCAGAAAAGGGTGTTCTTTCATTAAGCTACGATAATGAAATTGATGAAGAATATATTAAGGAATGGGTTGATCTTGTTTTAACATTTAGCAATGCTAATTATCTGGATGAAGAGAAAGAGGGTAACATATATATGTTAAAAAGTGGAGGCATGGGAGAAATAAGCATTGAGCCTTTTACAATACCTAAACCTGAAATGTCTATAGAAACCAATTACAATGATGATTTTCAGAAAATGCATGAATACATTATACAACGCCTGCAAACTATTGACGATACAGGTTTATTAATGCTACATGGACCTCCCGGAACAGGCAAAACTACGTATATCAGATTTCTTGCATGTATGCTAAAAAAGAAGTTGGTTTTCTTGCCCAGAGATGTTGCTCAAGATCTGTTGTCGTTAAATTTTGTGACATTTATGCTTGATTATCCAAATTCAATTTTAATTATAGAAGATGCTGAAGATATAATTACAGATAATGGAAACAGAAGTTTCTCAGTTAGCAGTCTGCTTAATGTTGCAGATGGATTGCTTAGCGATTGCTTAAATCTTCAGATTATTTGCACATTTAATACTGATATCCGCAATATAGATAAGGCTTTATTGAGAAGAGGAAGATTAATAGCAATGTATGAATTTAAAGCTTTGCAAAAAGACAAAGCTAACAAACTTTGCAAATTGCTGGGATATAATGCCGATATTAAGGAAGATACTACCCTTGCTGATATCTATAACATAGATGAACCATCATATTCCTTCCAAAAAAGTAAAAAAATAGGATTTAATTAATATAACTATGCAAAAAACAAATCTTCCAGTATTTGAAGTTGATAATGTAAAAAAGTTGCTTTCAGAAAAAGAAATACTTGATATTCCTGTTTCAAAGCATGAAGACCATATAATTTTTGCCGGTTTAAATGGGTATAACCCTGCCGTAAAAGTCTATAATATTGATGAAAAGATATTTGAATGGTTGCCCGAAATGCTCATAAAACACTATAATTTGCCATCTTCCAATGTAATTGTTGGAAAATACTTCAATTCATTTAAAAACATAATGGAATATAAGCAGTATTTTATTTTTTTGAAGAAAGATCTTTTTGTGCAAATAGATGAGAAGCAAGCCTCTTTTTTCTTTTCTAGTGGCAGATATGCAAATTTTTTCCAAGACATAACTCAAAGAATTAAATCAGAGTTAAGTAAAAAGAGTGAGGAAAAACAAAAAGAGCATTTTCATTTAATTATTTTAGAAGAGCGCAAATTATCCGTAAAAAGATTCAAATTAAAACCATTCAATATAAGCATTGAAGACAACTATAATGACGACTTTTTGCCGCTTCATAATAGGATAATGGAAAGGCTTAATGCAGAAAATGCAAAGGGAGTTCTTTTGCTTCATGGAGAGCCTGGTACAGGCAAAACCACTTATATCAGATATCTTGCAAGGCATATTAAGAAAAAAATAATTTTTATTCCACCTCAGTTTTCTTTCAACCTTTCATCAAGAAGGTTTTTGGATATAATGTCTAAAAATACTAACTCAATAATTATCATTGAAGATGCTGAGAATATTATAGCCGATAGAAAATCAGGAGAAAACTTTTCAATATCTGCATTATTGAATATTGCTGATGGATTACTATTCAACTTTCTCAAAATTCAGATAGTTTGTACTTTCAATAGCGATTTATCAGCAATAGATCATGCATTGTTGCGTAAAGGCAGGCTTATTGCCCTATACGAATTCAAGAAGCTAGAAGCCCAAAAAGCTCAAAATCTTGCGAACAAACTTAAATTACCCCTCAAAGTGAAACATGATATGACACTTGCTGACATATACAGGCATACTGATCCTCAGCCTGACTTTGAATCTAAGCGAATTAAGGGTTTTTCTAAAAAACATTAAACTATGTCTGATAAACATGTATTGCAATCAATTATAGATAAGCATTTTGATATTAAGAAGAAAGTACCAGGTTTACTGGATATTAGCTTTAATGTATTAGACGGAATCGAAGTTTTGATGGCAATAAGCAATTTATCTCCTATTCAAGGGGTTTGGCTGAATAATATTGATATTAATGAACTACTTAATATGGCGAAAAAATTGCCTATTGTTAAAAGCAATTTAATTACCAGAATTAATTATATAGGCTACCCTTTAAGGCCAAAAATTAAATTATGGTTTTTATGGTTTAGAAATGACCTCGTATTATATGCTCAATCAGATTCCGTAAGGATATTTCATACTTGTAAATCCAATGAAAAAGCTTTGATTTTGATTAATTATATTAAAAACAAGTTTTTATTAAGAGGATACCCAAATAGAATAATAGTTCATGATTATG
>CAZRNU010000211.1:0-3890 GCA_964601515.1 uncultured Bacteroidales bacterium
TTATCTGGAGCATATGCAAAAAACCGCAATCACCCACCAATCAGATAATTACGGTTTTAAAAAGTCGGGGTGAGAAGACGAATATCACCATTGATTATCAATGCGTTACAACTTTTTGTTACAAAAATGGAACAAAGATTTCCTAATTGAATTTCTTGAAAATATTTTCTTCAAAACTAAGCCAATTTACAAAACTCTCCAACTTAAAACCCTAAACTCTTTTATTAATCACAATCAGCTACTTTTTATCATATTATTGCAGTAATTGTGCATTTAGAAAAGTTGAAAATTTTATTTTTACACATATTATCATATTCTAAGGTTGGATTTACTTATATTTTACACATTTTAGCGCATAGTTTACTCCAAATTCAAGAATCTTTTAGGATTTTTAGCGGCAATTATGCTAAAATCATCTCCAAATACCTTTTTAAAGTCAGAAATATAGTCTTTCATAGCCGGTCCGAAGAACAAAATGAGGAAAAAATCGGAGCCATAAAGAAATTTTCCCTTTTCATATGGGGTTAACTTGTCGAAAAAATTGTTTTTAAAGCTTTTCAAAGAGTTATAAATAGAATATTTACCTTTTTCATAGCTTCCGGTTGAGAAACTTGAGAGGTCTGCGTATGCATTTGGGTACTTGGGGTCTCTTATAATGTCGAAAATTGCTTTACTCCAATTGTCAATCAGACCTGCAAAGTAAAAAGTGTTCCATAATTTCTTTGTTTCTTCAGATGAAAGATTCTTTTTAAGCTCAAAATACCCAAGTCTTCTTCTAAAAGAGCTTTCAACTGTTGTTTTTTGTTCTTCATCAAGTTCGCTAAGCAGATTATAGTACTCATGTCTGCCAAGTTTTTCAAATGGAATTTTGTATGATATATATTCTTCTATCTGAGTGCTTCCTCCAAAATGTGCAAAGTTTATAGTAAGATTAGGAAACCTTTCAAGCACTAACTTCCAAAGCTTGGGATGATTAAGTACATGGGCTCTTTCTTCAATTGCCTGACTTACATATATTGAATAAAACTTTTTGCTGAATCTGTATTTTTCGTTATTTGATTTTTTTATAATTCCATTAATGTTGATGTGACCATTTATTGTGATAACATCTGCCATACATGCAAAACCAGAGTTTGAACAATGTATTGTAATAGGTATGCGATTGTCTTCACAATACTTATACACACCTGAATAGGTTGAATCAGTTCCGAATAAAACAGGGTCGGTTGGCGAAAATCCATTAGGAGCATAAAGCTTTATACCATGAAACTTAGAATCGCTCATGCTTATTTTTTGTTTTATTTTCTGTACAATATCCTCATTATTTATATGAGCTCTTCTTGGATCAACTCCAAAGAATGGTTTTACATTGGAATGTTTTTCAGCTATTGATTCAAGATCGGCAATTTGCTGCAAATAGCTGTGTTTATTAATAACATCTTCTGAAAAGTTTAATAGTTCAAGCACCGATCCTCTTTTTTCATTAAACAGCTCATCAAGTTTTTTGCTTATTTCTTTGTTGTTTGATGCTCTTTTCTTCAGAATGGCAACAATTGACGACAGCACTCCAACAAACATTTCCCTTCTTATTTTATAAGACAGATTATTTGTTGCTTCATTTCTATCTGCATACGAAAGGTCTATCATAAGAGGAGTAAAAACTACATTTTTGCCGTATTCAGAATTAATAACATCAAATACTTCTTCGCTGCTTGCCTTCGTGGCAACTTTCAAGGCTGCCTCTATTTGCTTAATAGCATTTTCTATGTGAGATTTATCTTTAGAGCTTTCTCTAATATTAAGAATGTTTGCCAAAGGCAAAACCAAGCTTATTATTCTTTTACTCAACACCTGCTTATTAAAAACATGGCAATGAGTTTCGAAAATCTTTTCCATGATTGTGAGTTTTGTTAATAATTCCCTTTATAGCAACATCTTATAATACACAGAGTAAATATACAATAATATTACGTCTGCATAATAAAAGTTTTATTTAACAAAATTTCTGCAATGACTTTTATGGGTTAATCTTCTGAAAGTCGCATCAATTCTGAAACGTTATTTAGACTGTTTCTAAATTTTGTTTTAACAATTTTTTTCTTTTGTGATTTGAATAATTGTAACGTACTTTGGAGCAATTTTTTAATAAATTCGTCTTATTATTGAGATAAAAAAGGTCTATATTTCTTATTTGAAAGATATTTTAACATGACAAACAAAATGAACCTCAGTTTAAAGTTTTTATTAGTTTTTTTATTTAGTTTTCAGAGCTTTTTAATAATTAAAGCCCAAGACCCAGGAAATGGAGAAGGTGGGGATTTTGATGACTTTGTTGATGAAGTGTATAAACACGAAAGTATCCCTCCTGCACCTTCGGTAAGAGGAATGCAAGGATTCTATGAGGCTCAGCACACATTGTATAATGGAAGGCATAATATATCAATCCCAATAGGAACTGTGGATTCTGACATATTAACTACAAATGTTTCTGTTGACTATTCGACTAATGGCATTAAAGTGGACGATATTTCCAGTGTTGTCGGAATGGGATGGAACCTCAATGCTGGCGGTTCAGTTAGCCGTGTAATTAAAGGTAAAGCAGATGAAGCTAATGGAGCTTGGCACAAATTGCAGCAATTAGGATTTAAAGATTTGTATAGTGCAAATGAATATAGTTCTTTCCTTAGTTTGATAAATAATCTAAATATACATTCTTATCATGGTATCAATGCCTGGAAATATTACATGACTATTAACCCTGATGGCCATTATGATTTTGAACTAGATGAATATAACTATAATTTTTGTGGTTATTCTGGTTCATTTTATATAGTTTATAACAGTACATTAGGACCTGTTGTTATTCCATTAGATGATAATGAAATTGAATTTGAGTGTGTGTATAATTCAAGCTTTTATAAAATATCTGGTTTTAAAGCATACGATGCTGAGGGAAGAATATTTTACTTTGGGTTGAATCAAAACGCAATAGATATTACTAATACTATCTCTGATGGGGATCTTAACACTTGGGAGTCAAACAATACAGCATGGCATTTAACAAAAATTGAAAGATTAGGCTACACATCATTTATTGAATTCGATTATTTTGTACATGAGGAAATTGACATAAAAACATCAAGTACTATTACAACAAACATTATTGCAACTGAAGAGCATAGTCATTGTGATGCGTGCGCTGTTACTCCCAAAAGAATGCAAACACATATTAAACACACAACACATAAAATTAAGTCAATAACTTGGGATAAAGGATCAATGCATTTTTCTTATATAAATTCACGAGCAGACATGTTTAACGCTAATCTTAATGGTATTAACAACGGTTATAGACTTACTCAAATAACTATTAAGGATTTTAAATACAATATTGATAAAAGGTATGAATTTAATAATGAATACATAATTTCTCAACAATACAGCTTTAATGACCCAAGCCAATCGCAATACCAATATAAAAAAAAGCGATTATTTCTTAATGGGATTACAATAATAGGCAACAATGATAAAGATAAAATGAGTTATAACTTTGTTTACAATTCTCCTGAATTATTACCTGCAACAAATTCCTATGCTCAAGATGCTTGGGGATTCTATAATGGAAAAACAACTAATAAAACATTAATACCTCCATTTCATTCACCTCAATACCCGGGGATGATTTTTTCAACCGCAGATCGCTCAATTGACACAGCATATTCTTATTTTGGAACACTTAAAGAAATAAAGTACCCAACAGGCGGAATTGCGAGTTTCACATATGAGTCAAATGATTATTTAGACAAAAACCAAAATATGCGGATTGCAGGAGGAGTTAGAACTTCAAGAATTGACTACATGAATAATAACTATGAACTTGAAAACTCAAT
>CAZRNU010000212.1:0-3880 GCA_964601515.1 uncultured Bacteroidales bacterium
TTGGCATTTTTATGTAGCAAAGTATTACATCATAAGAACCTTTTTTTGCTTTTTCAATTCCTTCAATTCCGTCTTCAGCAAGATCTACTTCAAATTTTTCGTATTCAAGAATGTCTTTTAGCGTGCTTCTGATGCTCTTTTCGTCATCAATAATTAGGATTTTTGCCATGTGGATAAGTTTGTTTTATGCTGTATGCAAATATAACTATACATTTCCTTTAGATTAAAAATTTATTATTTTTTGAAATCGAAAATAAATAAACAAATGTCTGATATTTAACATTTTTTTACATATTTTTACAGAATCAATATTTGTTTTTTCAGAAATCATTATCTTCTTAAAATTATATAATCTAAGGGAATCCTATTTAAATTTAACCAAAGCCTGCTGATATGAAAAAAAACACAATTGCAATGTGGATTTTGACAATTCTAATTGCATCATTATTTCCGACACATTCGTTTTCTCAAGGCGTAGTTGTAACAGAAGAAGCCGGAACAGTTACGCCCGACGCTTCTTCAATTCTTGATGTTAGGTCAACAACAAAGGGATTGCTGATACCAAGAATGACCTCAACTCAAAGAACATCAATTGCAAGTCCTGCAAATGGACTTTTGGTGTATGATCTCACAGAAAACCAGTTTTTTTACTACAAATCCTCAACTTCATCTTGGGTAATGGCGGTTGGTCCTCAAGGTCCTCAAGGTCCTCAAGGCCCTCAAGGCCCTCAAGGTCTGCTGCTATCTGGAACCTCTGTTGGTGTTACTCCTTATTGGAACGGCAGTCAATGGGTTGTTAATAGCACAAATTTGTATCATAATGGAACAAACGTTGGCATAGGCGTTAATCCAACTCAAAAACTTGATGTGAATGGTGCGTTTAGGCTTAGAGGCAATTTATTCGATTACAATAATAGTTCAGGTACTGCCGGGCAGGTTCTTACTCGCGGAGCATCAGGTTTGGTTTGGCAAAACCCTGCCGGTAACGTTAGTGGTACAGGAACAACTGGAAGACTTGCTTATTGGTCAAGTGCGTCAAATATCACTGCACTTCCGCTTATGAATTATAATACAACCAGCCAATTTGTTGAAGTAACAAGTAAAACAGTTGCAAACGATGATGATCCTATTTTTGAAGTAAGAAATAAAGACGGACTTATAGTTTTAGGGGTATATCAGACAGGTGTTAGAATTTATGTGGATGATAGTCAGACAAAGACCGGTCGTGGAGGTTTTGCAGTTGGTGGATTTACCACTCAAAAAGATGACAAAGCAGGCTTGGAATATCTAAAAGTTACACCTGACTCAGTGCGAATTTATATCGAAAACGACGAAACAAAGACCGGTCGGGGAGGCTTTGCCGTTGGAGGATATACTACTCAAAAAGGTATGCAGGAGTTGTTTAGAGTAACACCTGACAGCACAAGAATTTATATTAACGATAAAGGCACTAAAACAGGAAGAGGTGGTTTTGCTGTTGGCGGATTTACTACCCAAAAAGGAGATAATGATCATTTTTTTAATATCGAAACAGGTAGTACTTATTTAATAAGTCCCAGTGAAGCCAGAATTCTTTGGTATCCATTAAAAAATGCTTTTATGGCCGGTCAAGTGAAGATAGCTGATGTAAATGATGTAGGTATAAACTCAATGGCCATAGGTTTCGAAGCAAAGGCTAAAGGTAATCGTTCTCAAGCCATGGGTTATAGGCCTGAGGCACTAGGGGAAAATTCAACTGCAATAGGAAGAGAAGCAAAAGCTCTGATGTTAAATTCATTTGCTTTTGGAGCAGGATCTGAAGCTGCCGGAATAGGTAGTTATGCATTTGGTTCTGAAGGTATAGATTCCTTAAATTATACGCCAACAGGTGTTTTTACAAAAGCATCCGGAGACTATTCATTTGCTCTGGGACTAGGTGCGCTATCTCAATCAACTTCATCATTTGCAATTGGTGCAAATTCAACGTCATCAAATGAATATGCGCTTGCAATTGGAAGTTATAGCAGTGCGTCAGGTAGATTTTCCACTGCTCTTGGTTATTATGCCAGCTCATTAGGAGATTATTCTTTTTCTGCTCACGGTGGTAGGTCAGCTGAAATGTTTGGTTTTTCTTTTGGTTTTGGTTCAAGAGCTAATGGAGTATATTCTGTTGCTATTGGCAGGGGGGATATTTTTTTTCCCGGACCTCAAGTAGTTTATAATAAAGCTGATGGACTTCATTCAGTTGCTATTGGCTATTGTAATAATGCCGGGAAAGAACATTCTGTTGCAATTGGTTTTGCAAATAATATTACAGGAGACTATTCTTATGGGTTAGGAAGGCAAAACGCAATAAGTGCTCAATACGCTTATGCATTAGGTAATAACCTTATTATGAGTAGTTTTAATAGTATTGCTATAGGAAGATATAATGTTGGCGGTGGTAGCACATCTACTTGGGTAAATACTGATCCTATTTTCGAAATTGGTATTGGAAGTTCAGGTAGTCCCAATAATGCTGTCACTGTTTTGAAAAACGGATTTGTTGGGATTGGTCCAAGTAGCCCTGCAACAGCATTGGATGTGAGGCGCACTAATGTAACCACTGCTGCATCAACCGCAGGAACACTTCATCTCATGACAACTACTGCCCAAGCAATTGACAGAGGTGCTTCAATAACTCTTAGCGGTAGATATGATGGAACTGAAAGTAATTTTGCCGTCTTTGGAACAATCGAAGGGAGAAAGACTAACAGTACTTCGTCAAATCAAAGTGGATATCTAATATTTAAAACTAATGATTCAGGAACTCTAACTGAAAAAATGAGAATTACAAATGCAGGTAATGTCGGTATCGGATCATCTTCACCATCTTATAATCTTGATGTTACAGGAAGTATTAGATCAACAACAAATGCATATTTTGCCACTTCAAGTGGAAATGTGGGCATAGGCACAACTTCTCCCGGAAGTTATAAGCTTTATGTAACTCACAATGGAACCGGAACTTCTGCGGCTTCAGTATATGTTGAAAATACAGCTGTTGCAGGGATTTCTCTTAGAGTGGAAAATACTAGTTATTCCTCATCAGATTGTGCAGCTCTAATTACTAATAAAGGTGCGGGGAATATTCTTAATCTCGACTCATACGGCGGAAGTTCTACCGGCTGGAATCGACCATTTGTTTTCACAAACAACGGAAGGTTAGGTATTGGAAACACCAGCCCTGCATATCAGTTGCAGCTATCTCAAAATTCAGCTGCAAAACCAACTTCTTCTGCATGGACTGTTCCTTCTGATTTAAGACTAAAAGATATTAAAGGGGATTACGAAAAAGGTCTTTCGGAAATATTGCTCTTAGAAACTGTTGTTTATAGATATAAAGCAGATAACCCTATGGGGATTAAAGAAACAAACACTGATGCAGTTGGTTTTGTAGCTCAAGATGTTCAAAAAGTATTCCCGGAAGCTGTTCAATCAAATGAAAAAGGATACCTCGATTTTGACATTCATCCTATTCTGGTTGCTCAAATAAATGCTTTTAAAGAACTTAATCAAAGATTAGAGGAATTGGAAAACACAAAATCTGAAAATGAAGAGCTTAAAGCTCGAATTGAACGCCTTGAAAAGTTAATTCTTGAGAAATAAATTTTAATGTTAATAAGTCGAGTTTATTTAATAAAAATTGACTTTACTGAAAAATAAGTTGTAACTTTAAACGCTTGGTTAAAAAATATTTAAGAAAAAATTCAAAACTCTTGAGTTATGAAAAAACATATACTGTTGGTTTTAACGCTGTTCCTTCCCATTCTGTTGTTATCGCAGCAGTTATATATAGGCGGCACGAATATGCATTTGTCGGGCAACGTACAAGTTTGCTTGCAAAACATGGATTTGAACA
>CAZRNU010000213.1:0-3835 GCA_964601515.1 uncultured Bacteroidales bacterium
CCGGTTATGGTATAATGATTTATTCTATTCTTACAAAAAAGAAATCGGCTAAAAAAGCTGAAAAATAATTATCATTTAAATAGGTTCAAAAATGAGTTGGTTAGAAGCATTAATCCTTGGACTTCTTCAAGGGCTTACAGAATTTTTACCTGTTAGCAGCAGCGGACATCTTGAGCTTGGCTCTGCTTTCTTCGGACTTCAAGGAGAGGATAATCTCACATTTTCAATTATTGTTCATGGCGCTACCTTTCTAAGCATACTTGTTGTGTTTAGAAAAGACATTATTGATCTTTTTGTCAATTTATTTAAGTTTCAATGGAATAATGAAACCAAATTTATAGGGTTATTAATTGTTTCAGCAATACCTGTAGCTTTGGCAGGTATATTTTTAAAAGACCAAATAGAAATGCTATTTGACGGGAATATTGTGTTTGTCGGGTTTATGCTTCTTGTAACTGCAAGCCTTTTATTTCTTACCAAATTTGCCCCAAAAAGCAAAAAGGAAGTTGGTTTTAAAAGTGCTTTAATGATTGGTCTTGCCCAAACAATAGCTGTTTTACCGGGGATAAGTAGAAGTGGAGCAACAATCAGCACTGCATTGTATCTTGGCATAGATAGAGAAAAAGCTACCAGATTTTCATTTCTAATGGTTTTAATTCCAATTTTTGGAGCTAGTTTCCTTGAGGTTCTTGATCTTGCAAAAGATACATCTTCTTCTTCTATTGGTGTTTTACCTTTAATAATTGGCGCTGTTGCCGCATTTGTTGCCGGACTAATTGCATGCAGGGCAATGATAAACATTGTAAAAAAGGGAAAGATTGTATATTTTTCAATTTATTGTCTAATTATTGGCCTTACTGCTATTGCTTTTGGGCTGTTTGATATTGTCTGATGAATCTGAAAAATGCTACAAAGGAAGATTTAATAAATGGTATAACAATACTAATTGATAAACCTTTTGGGTGGACTTCCTTTGATGTTGTAAATAAACTGAAATTTCTGCTTAAGCATAAGGCCGGGCTTAAAAAAATTAAAATTGGACATGCCGGAACCCTTGACCCACTTGCTTCAGGTCTTCTTATTATTTGTTGTGGAAAAAACACAAAACTTATTGAAGCTTACCAAGCCTTTGAAAAAGAATATTCCGGAATATTTTATCTAGGAGCAACAACTCCATCTTTCGATTTGGAAACAGAAGTTGATTATACTTATCCAATTGACCATATTACCCTCAATACAGTTTTACTTGAAGCGGATAAGTTTATAGGTGAAAATAATCAAATGCCTCCAATATTTTCTGCAAAAAAAATTGATGGCAAAAGAGCTTATGATATTGCTCGTAAAGGCAAAACCCCAGATGTAAAACCCAAAAAAGTTGAAATTTTAAAATTCGAAATTCAAAAACTTGAATTACCTGACTTACACTTCAATATAGTCTGCTCTAAAGGCACATATATTCGGTCGATTGCCAGAGATATTGGAATAGCACTGAAATCAGGAGCATATCTTAAAGCGCTAAGAAGGGAAAGAATAGGAGAGTTTTCTGTAAATGACGCTTTGACTATTCAAGATGTGGAAAGCATAATTTTGAATAACACTCATCTTATGAAAAAACATTTAGAAGGTTAAGGAAACCGTTTTTTTCAAGCATTTGACTGAACATTTTTCTAATTTAATTGTAATTTATTTTGTAAAACTATTGACAAGGCCTCTTTGTTGTATTATCTTTGCAGCCTTTTGTGTTACCCATATAATGTTGAAAACAAAGTAAATAGTTCCACATAACATCCACTGATATGAAATTATCCGATTTTAAATTCCACTTACCTTCAGACCTTATTGCAATTCACCCACCGCTAAATCGCGATGAGTCACGACTTATGGTAGTGCACAGGAATACAGGCGAAATTGAACATAAAATGTTTAAAGATATCATTAGCTATTTTGATGATGGTGATGTAATGATAGTAAATGATACTAAAGTATTTCCTGCCAGATTATATGGTACTAAGGAAAAAACCGGTGCAAAAATTGAAGTTTTTTTGCTAAGAGAATTAAATCGTGAAGCTAGATTGTGGGACGTTTTGGTAGACCCTGCAAGAAAAATCAGAATAGGCAATAAACTATATTTTGGAGAAGATGATAATCTTGTTGCTGAAGTAATTGATAATACAACTTCAAGAGGACGTACTTTGAGGTTTTTGTTTGATGGCACATATGATGAGTTTAAAAAAACCATAGAATCTCTTGGTGAAACTCCACTCCCCAAAATTATTAAAAGACCAGTTGAGCCTGACGATAAAGAAAGGTATCAGACTGTTTTTGCCAAAAGAGAGGGTGCAGTGGCTGCTCCAACCGCCGGTATGCACTTTTCACGCGAGCTTGTAAAAAGACTTGAAATTAAAGGTATTTCATTTGTTAATGTTACCCTGCATGCCGGATTAGGAAATTTTAGAAGTGTTGATGTAGAGGACCTTAGCAAGCACAAAATGGATTCTGAACAATTCATTATTGAAGAAAAAGCTGCAGATTTTGTTAATAAAGCCAAGGAAAAGAAACGCAGAATATGTGCTGTGGGCACTACTACAATGCGAGCTTTGGAATCTTCTGTGTCAATCTCCGGACAGCTAAAACCTTTTGAAGGCTGGACAAATAAATTTATTTATCCCCCTCATGATTTTAGCGTTGCAAACTCAATGGTTTCCAATTTTCATCTGCCTCAATCAACTCTTATGATGATGGTTGCTGCTTTTTCAGGTTTCGATCTTCTTATGCATGCATATAAAGAAGGAATCAAAGAAGGGTATAAGTTTTTTACTTATGGTGATGCAATGTTGATTATTTAGAGAAATTTTTTACGGATGAAAAAAGTTGTTCTGATTACATCAGGCGGAACCGGCTCCAGAACAAATCTGAATATACCAAAACAGTTTGCAGAATTGAAAGGTAAACCCCTCTTAATGTATTCTTTTTATACTTTCCTGAGGTTTTCTCCGGACATTGAGTTTGTCCTAGTTTTGGCAGATAATCAGATTAGTGATTGGAATAAATTATGCGAGAAATATCACTTTAATGTTTATCACAAAGTCATTCCGGGCGGCCCCGCTAGATTTCATTCTGTAAAAAATGGTTTAAAGCATGTTGAAAAAGGTGTTTTAGTGGCAATTCATGATGGTGCAAGGCCTTTAGTTAGTCTTGAAACAATTTCCAGAGTGTTTAATTTTGCTGAGAGATATGGGAACGCTGTTCCGGTTGTCGACGTTATCGAATCAGTAAGAATGGTTGAAAATGTTCATAATTCTCCCATTGATAGAAATAAACTAAAAATAGTGCAAACTCCACAATGCTTTAAGTCGGATATCATCAAAGATGCGTATAATCAAAATTATGACGAAAAATTCACAGATGATGCTACTGTCCTTGAATCAAGAGGATACAAAATATTTCTAACGGAAGGAAATACTGAAAATATAAAAATTACTACCGCATCAGATTTTAAAATTGCAGAAGCGATACTACCAAAACTCTCTAATTAATTTGGTTTAAGATTGTCCCATTAGAGTAGCTGCCGTGCATGATGTAATAGTAACATTTACATAATCTCCTGCAGTATATCCTTTGTCTTCAAAAACAACAACTTTATTTTGGGAATTTCTTCCTGATACACGATTTTTTGATTTTCTCGAATAGCCTTCAACTAAAACTTCAAATGTTTTACCAATATCTTTCTGATTGCTTTCTAAAGATAATTGTTGTTGTAAATCAATTATTTCCTGCAGCCTTTTTCCCTTAATTTTTTCAGAAATGTCATCTTTGTATTTTGCTGCCGCCGGAG
>CAZRNU010000214.1:0-3731 GCA_964601515.1 uncultured Bacteroidales bacterium
AAATCAAATATTAACAACAAAGGAAATTAGTCCAGTTTTATAGGGGTGGATACAAGGACTCGGGACTCGGGACTCGGGACTTAGGACTTAGGACTTAGTCAAAAAACATCCAGGAGATTCCAAATTTAAACATTGCTTCCGGAATTGGATAAAAAGGAATTTGGTAATTTGGTTTTTGGTCAACAAACAATCCCAAAAAATTCTGGTATTTGAGAAAAACTCTCACATCAGATATTTTAACATTTAAAAACACATCCAGTAAATACTGCTCAGGAGATTTATAATCGGATTGTTTATAAAACTGCATAACAACAGGCATATACGCAGCAGGATAATACGAGCTATAATAGTAAAAATCAACACCAATCTGAAAGTCCATCACTTTCTTAAACAACTTATTTTCATAATACAATGAATTATAAGACATCAGAGACGGATAGTCGAGCATCATATTTTTGGGTATATACTGATATACAATGTTGTTGCGCAATCCAAAACCCAAAAAAGTATGATGTGATTTAACAGTAAAATTGTATGAGTTTATGCTTGAAGTATTTTGAATCGGTTCAACTTTATCATTAAAATAAACCATGTTATTTATAATGAAATAATCGGCTCCTACCTCAAAACCTTTGAAAAAGTAATTTGCAGAGGCCTTAGTAATATTGATTTTCTCAAACTTAGTTCCCCAATTATGATAATTACCTATATAATAGTTATAAAAATATGGTACAGATTGCTCTGAAAAAGATGTATTAATCAAAAACCTATGTTTATCTGTTTGCCTTCCAAAATTTGCGCTACCGGCTAATTTAATATCTCCATCGTTATATCCAAGAAGTGTATATTCCGCATTTGCACTTACAGATACAAGTTTTGTATTATCTGAATGCAACTCCAATCCCGGCAAATAATGATTATAATGCCATTTATTAAACTGATAAATTTCTTTACCGTCCTCATCTTCAACTCTTGGTGCAGATAGATTTGGAAATTTTAATTCTACATACTGATGCTTTAAGTATAATTTAAAATTTACAGGCAATGACAATAAACTATTATCAACAGGAAAATTTGACCATGATAATTCATTTTGGGCAATCATTACGACAGTAGAATCGTAAGTATTATTGACGTTGAAAGGCTCTTTATCAAATAATGGAGATACTGTTGCTTTATCTTCAAAAACAAATGATTTTCTTTTTAAAACAGCCTCATGCCCAATACGACCAAGGTTGAAATGCCTCTTATTGGCTTTCTCTTGAACTGAATCAGGTTTTTCACCATTCCCTCTTTTTTGATATTCGATACCCATCTTATAATAATGATTTAGAGTAATTTCCAAATCATAGTTTTTATACTGAGCCTGATTAAGAATCACGCTTTCCCTAACATCATCTTCTTCAAAGGCCAATCTATCAGCCAAGCCACCACTCTCATGATTCATTATTTTCGCGTAAGTAGCTGTTGATACTAGTTGGTACTTTTTGTTTGATGAATTATAATCGATAAGTCCGTACAAACTATTGTTCCTAGCATTTAGCCGAGAATACCTTCCCGGAGAATTAATAACATTATAAGCAAAACCAAAATACAGATTGTCATTAGCTTTCTGAGCATGTTTGGCATAAAATAATTGCTCTCTGTTGCTTCCAAAAACATAAAATAACTCTGAACTAACGTGATTTGGTTTATAAAAATTCAAATAAGATAGAGAATTAATATATCCATAGTGATAATTTTCTAATAACAATGGAAATATATCTTCTGATATAGGGTTAAAAACAAGATTATGAGTAGAATGACCGATATTACCCTTACCGGCAAAGAACATTCTATTGCTTCTATTTGCAAAGTCATAAATCTGAATACCTGTAAGAGTTGTATCTATGTATGAAGGATTTTGAGAAAACGGACTAATTATTTGTTTGAAATTAAAATATGGAACTTTTGAAGAGACAGTAGAATCGCTTTCAGAGGGAATTATGGGTTTCTGTTGAATTAAAAGAGTATCTGATTGTGATTCAATCAATAAGCTATCATTCTGAGAAAAACTACACAAAACGTATATACTAAACAAAAATGTAATTGCGATTCGGAAAAAATTCATTCTGATAATTTATTAATCAAGTTCAGTTTAGAGCAGCAAAGTTATAAATAATGTATTATATCAGGCTTAATAAAAAACGGGAAACATTCAGTGAATATTTCCCGCCTGAGAATAGTTAAACAACTATTATTTTAAATATTTTTTCATAGCAGCACCAAACTTCTTGCCTGCAAGCGCATAACTTTCCTGAACTCTGTGTCCAAGGTCAAATGCAGTAGAGCCTCTAGCTTGAATAATATCGAATACAGCAACCGGACTATCAGGGTTGCTTCTTTCAACAAAAGAAATTTTCATATTTACAAATGCCGGTTTGCTTGATATTCCAACATTAAACCCCGGTTCAATGAAATAGGTATTAACTACCATTATATATTTAGAATCTTCCCTAAATTGGTCAACCATAATATCAGCTTTTGCCGCGTATTTATTAAATAATTCAATAAATTTAGGCTCAAATCTGTTTTCTCTGTCAGCCAGCCATGCATTATGCCATCTGTCGCCGCCGTCGCCATCTTTTTTATCAGCTTCAGCTCTTTTATCTCTAACATAATCTTCTTCAGCCATTTTTCCAACTCTCATGTTATCGTATGTGAATTGAATCTCGAGAACATCCTCCCCTTTTACAGAAGAAAGATTGCCGGAAATTAGTTTAATTTTTTGCGAAAAACCTGTTGAAGCAATCAACAAGGCAATACTTAACATTAATACTTTTTTCATGTTTGTATAAATTTGGTTATTAAAAAAATTATTTGAAAATATGTTCGTTTATTGAACACTCTTTATAAATACATCGACAATGCAATAACTCCATGCACCGTTGCAGTAATGGTTAAAATAATACCTGAAATCCTATGAATTCCAAATGGTATTTTCATTGCTCTCATGCCGGTAAAAACCTGAAATAAAACCAGTATAAGGTTTATTATTCCAAGATAAAACATTATATCAAATACATCCATAAGTTGAGGTTAAGGTTAAGGTTAAGGTTAAGGTTGAGAATTAATTAACGGTTATTGTTTTCATAACCTTTCCTGAGCTTCCATGCAGATTACAGTTACCCTTAATTTCAATTTGAACAGTGCTTTCAGCAACAAATTCATATTCTAATTGAAACTCTTGACTTTCCGGAAGATCTGTTCTTGAAAATTCCCATCTTTTTACTTCTTCTCCATTAATTTTAACATAAACCCAATCAGTAAAATGTCTGGCAGAATTTCCTTTGTGCTTAACATCAATTGTAATTTTTACAGTTTCTCCTGCAACAGCAGTATCGGGAGCAACAACTTTTACCGAAGTTTTATTAGCTAAAAGACTTAAAGGCAATATGATAATAACTGCCAATAAAAGAACAAATTTTTTCATAATACAAAGTTTTAAATTCAACGTTAAAGGTATTAATTATATGCGACATAAATCCATTTGCGGAGAAAATTTTTAAATGGGTTACAGAAGCGTTACAGGAAAGGTGACAGGAAAGTTACAGGAAAGTTACAGAAAAGGTGACAGTCCTAAGTCCCGAGTCCTAAGTCGGCATCGCTCAGCCCGACACCCGACACCAGATACCAAATACCATTTTCTAATTTTCCCATTTGCACATTAATTAATCTTCAATCTTATAAAT
>CAZRNU010000215.1:0-3721 GCA_964601515.1 uncultured Bacteroidales bacterium
CTGTGTAATTATTATCTAATGAATAGTTTTCGAGGATATTGTAAAGACTATCGAATATGCTTTTGTCATAATTCAAAGCATCCTTAAAGTCTATTTTAGGCATATCCGACAGGAAATTTATTTCCTTATTATTGATAAAAACTTTATACTTTTGTTGCATGACTACATATAGTGAATTAGAACTTCAGACAGCTCAATATTTATTGCAAATTAAAGCAATAAAATTAAATGCTCAAAATCCGTTTACATGGGCAAGCGGATTAAGGTCGCCTATTTATTGCGACAACAGAAGAATATTATCGTTTCCTGACGTTAGAGATTTTGTTTCAGAAGGAATCTCAAAGCTGGCAATAAAGTATTTCGCTGAAGCAGATGTAATTGCAGGGGTTGCAACCGGAGGAATTGCTCATGGTGTTCTCGTGGCTAAAATACTAAATAAACCATTTGTATATGTTAGAAGCAGTGCAAAAGGGCATGGATTGCAAAATTTAGTAGAAGGTTATCTAGAACCGGGCAAAAAAGTACTTGTTATTGAAGATCTTGTTAGTACCGGTGGTAGTAGTCTTGAGGCTGTTAAAGCATTAAGAGAAAATAAAGCTGAAATTCTAGGAATGATTGCTGTTTTTACTTATGGACTAAAAGCTGCTTCAGATAATTTTGAAAAAGCAAATTGCAAATTATTTACATTAAGTAATTACAAAGCTCTTATTCATCAAGCAAAGCATTTGGGTTTGATAAATGAAGCAGATGAAATAGCATTAAATACTTGGAGTGATAATCCACAATTATGGAGTGACAAAGTTATACAAGCTAATAGCTAATCATAAAAATCATTATGTCGAAATATACCAGCAAAAAAACTATTATTAATGCTAATTGCAGCAAGGTTTATAGCTTTCTGTCAGATTTCAATAATTTTGGAAAACTAATGCCTCCGCAAGTAAAAAACTGGAAATCGGATGAAGAATCCTGCTCTTTTACTATCGACGGAATGGCAGATCTCTCAATGAAAATTCATAGAAAGGTTGAAAATAAAAGCATAAATATTATTTCTTTTGGGAAAAACCCTGTCGAATATACAATGGATATTTTATTTTGGGAAATAAAGGATAATAGTTGTGAAGTTTTGATTGAGTTTGATGTTGAATTAAATCCTTTCCTTAAAATGCTGGCTGATAAACCATTGCAAAACTTTGTGGATATGTTGGCAGATAAACTTAAAGAATTGTTTGAAAAAGTTGACTAGAATATTAATTCAACTTCCTTAAAAGCGTACTCTTTAGCTTTCCCATTTTTATGCAGTAAGATAAGCTTTCCATATTCTGATATTCCAATTATCTTTCCTTCAAAAATTTTTCCTTCAGTTTTATATTCAGCTACTTCGTTTAGCAAATATAGATGAGCAAGATATTTGTTGTCAATTGCCTGATAATCATTTTGTAATATCATTTTGTAATATTTGGCTAATTGCTTACACAACTCTTCGGCGCATAAATAAATTTCTATGTTTTTATTAATAACGCGTTTTAATGATATCGGATTTACCAGGTTGTTTGGAAAAAAGTCCTGATTTACATTCAGTCCAATTCCAATTACAGTTTCATTTAAATTGTTTCCTAAAATTGTATTTTCTATTAGAATGCCGGCAATTTTCGAATTATTTACAATAATGTCATTCGGCCATTTAACAAAAACTTCATGTTTCTTTTTAAGAATATTGTAAACACTTTCTCTTACAGCTAATGAAACTGCTTTGTTTAAGTAAAACTGTTTTTCAGCTTCCAGGTGTTTTGGAAATATAACAAAAGAGGCAGTCAAGTTCTTATCAGGCTCACTCATCCAGATTTTTTGTCCGGCACCTTTGCCATCTGTCTGATTGTTTGTCCATATCATTGTACCTTCGGCTAAATTTCTTGATTTAATATTACGCCAAGCCTCCAGATTAGTTGAGTCTGTTTTAGGAAGGAAAATTGTAGTTTCTCCGAAAGATAGAGTCTTCATTGTTAATTAATTTGTAACCTATTAATTTTAATAAAGTCCTCAAAAATACTTAATTTTGCATGTTATCTCCAAGTAAAAAGTTAATATTTTTAACTATTATTTGCAAATCGAACAAAATTTCGTTTTAATAGAATAAAAAAACACATAAAAGGTAATTATAAACTAGAAGTAATTTTAATACATGTTGAAAAACGTAGAAAAGAAACCGCTAAAAGCGAAAAAAACTGCAAAAAGCAAGAAGGAAGAAAAGGAAAACTCACCTGAAATAGAAAATACATTACATTATGCAATAGAAGGACTTTTGAATAAAAAGGGTCTTGATGTTGTTTTTATAGATTTAAAAAAAATAAATAGCAGTGTTTGTGATTACTTTGTAATATGTCATGGTACTTCTAATACTCATGTTAGTGCACTTGCTGAATCGGTTGAAGATGAAGTTCGCAATAATACCGGATTTAAACCATCGTACAGAGAAGGGTTTGCAAATGCAGAATGGATATTAATTGATTATATAGATGTAGTTGTGCATATTTTTCAGGAAGATATTAGAAACTTTTATCAACTTGAGACGCTATGGGCAGATGCCCCTATAAAAAAAGTTGAACCAAGCAAGCCGGCTGAAATTAGAACACAAAATGTTCCGGCAAAAAAGAAAGTGGTTAAAAAGCAAAAAAACTAATTTGTTTACGAACAAATTTGATATAATTCAGTTATTGAAAATAGGTGTTTTATAATATTAATATTGATGAATAACGAGAGTAAAAAAACAAATACAGAAAAGAATACAAATAACCAAGATCCTTTGGGCAAGAATAATGGCAATAATGGAAAAAAACCCGGGTTCAACTTTTATTGGATTTATGGTATTCTTGCCGTCATTTTTATAGCAGTTTCATTTTTCAACTGGGATAAGTCAATTATTGAAACATCTCAACAACAGTTTGAAAATGAAATGCTTAAGGATGGTGATGTTGAAAAAGTTACAATCATAAACCAGGAATTGGTTGAAGTTGTGATAAAAGTTTCTTCTTTGCATAAAGAAAAATATGATGATATAAAAAAGAAAGGCATAAATGAAAAAGGACCTCATTATGTTTTTACAATAGGCTCAGTTGATAATTTTGAATCTATTGTTCGTGATTATAATAAAACTGTTGAAAAGGTAAATCAGGTTAACATTTTTCACGAAAAAAGAAAAAACTGGTCTGGTGATATTTTTAGTTGGCTTATCCCTATAGGTCTTTTAATTGTTTTCTGGGTTTTTATTTTGAGAAGAATGTCTGGTGGTGGTGCAGGAGGGCAAATGTTCAATATTGGTAAATCAAAAGCTCAACTATTTGATAAGGATACACATGTAAGTGTAAATTTCAACGATGTTGCAGGGCTTGAGGAGGCAAAGATTGAATTGATGGAAATTGTTGATTTTCTCAAGAACCCTAAAAAATATACAAACCTTGGTGGCAAAATACCAAAAGGCGCTTTACTTATTGGATCTCCGGGAACCGGAAAAACTTTATTGGCAAAGGCTGTTGCAGGTGAAGCTCAGGTACCATTCTTTTCACTAAGTGGTAGTGATTTTGTTGAGATGTTTGTTGGTGTTGGTGCTTCAAGAGTAAGAGATCTTTTTAAGCAAGCTAAAGAAAAAGCTCCATGTATTATTTTTATTGATGAGATTGATGCTATTGGAAGGGCAAGAGGCAAAAACTCTGTTACAGGTGCT
>CAZRNU010000216.1:0-3627 GCA_964601515.1 uncultured Bacteroidales bacterium
GAGAACAACATGGTGCCTTATTTCCCCCTGGGCGATTTTAAAGTCCACCCGGCGATCGCCGGGCTCAGGTTCTAGGCGGGAGGGAAAATGCAAACAGAGATCATTACTGCAGGTTTTGGCGAAAGAGCTCATCCGGTGCTTCCAAGAATTAAGATACAGAACAATGGAATAGATATAGCTACAGTTGTAGGTGCAAAAGCCAGGTCGGTTTTTGAGGGAACTGTTTCCCGTGTTATTTATGTACCAGGGTCGAATTATGCGGTAATCATCAGGCATGGCGATTACCTAAGCGTATATTCAAATTTATCGGAAGTGTTTGTAAAAAATGGTCAAAAGGTTACTACCAAGGAAGATCTTGGAATTGTTTTCACAACCGACCAAGAAAAAAAGACCGAACTTAACCTTCAAATTTGGCATGGTACCAATAAATTAAACCCTGCAGAATGGATTGTGAAACAGAGATAATTTCATAGAATCTCAATAACTTTTTCATAAAAAAAACGTATTAATTTATATATTTCAGAAAACAAACATAAAACATATCATCATGATTACATCAATATTATTGTGGGCACCGGGAGCATGGGAAATAATTATAATAGCTGTTATAATTTTACTTTTATTTGGTGGGAAAAAAATACCCGAACTAATGCGAGGACTTGGCAAGGGGGTTAAAGAATTTAAAGACGCCCAAAAAGAAGACGAAGACAAAGACAACAAAAAAGAACAAAGAAAAGATTAACGGAATTTTTTTATTTCCTTAATTAATCTATTCGCTATTTACATTCACTAAGCAACATCATTTAACCATGTCAAAATATTACATTTATATCACACTTTTTATAATATCAGCTTTTTGCACAACCATTTCTTTATCGCAGGAAACACAAGATACTACAGAAATATTAATTGAACCCGAAAACCCGGCTGTAAGATCGCTCGACAGCCTTGCTGCTCTTTTAAGAGCAAAAAATTTTCCTGATTATAAAAATAACAGAATAGCCTCTGGGCAATTTCCTAAAGACTTCATCCCGGAATATAGCGACAGTATTTATAAAGCCAGAATAGAGGAAATTAACCAGAGAACACCTATGAATTTAACGTATAATAATAGAATAAAGTCTTTTATAAATCTCTACGCAAAAAACAGACGAGAACTTACTGAGAGGGTTTTAGGCTTGTCTGAATTGCATTTCCCATATTTTGAAGAACAACTTGACAAATATGATCTTCCTTTAGAATTAAAATACATTGCCGTTATAGAGTCTGCTTTAAATCCGGTTGCAAGATCTCGCGCCGGTGCTACAGGAATATGGCAGTTTATGCTTGGTACCGGTCGTATGTACGGGCTACAGGTAAATAGCCTCGTTGACGATAGAGCAGATGTGCAAAAGGCCACCGTTGCTGCTTGCAGACATTTTAGAGATCTTTATAATATTTATGGAGATTGGTTTCTGGCTTTGGCTGCTTATAACGCAGGTCCCGGAAATGTTAATCGTGCCATCAGAAGAGCAGGAGGCGTTAAAGATTTTTGGGCTATAAGCTCATATCTGCCAAGGGAAACTAGAAATTACGTTCCCGCGTTTATTGCTGTTGCCTATGTAATGGAGTTTTCTGAAGAACACAACCTTTATCCTATTCCTGCTCCTTATTCCTATCACGATATTGACACCATCCATGTTAAGCAAATGCTTAGTTTTAAGGCAGTTAGCGAAATTACTGGTGTGCCTTACGACCACCTAAGGTATCTTAACCCTGCTTTTAGAAAAGGATTAATTCCCCTTAACAACAAAGAAGCATATATTTTAAGAATCCCAAAAGATTATACCGGCGTTTTTCTAACAAATGAAGAAAAAATATATAATCATAAAACTACAGAGCAATTGCGACAGGAGGAAATGATAGCAAAATCTTCTGAAACAACTATCCACGTTGTTAGAAGTGGTGAGGTCTTGGGATCAATTGCTAGAAAATACGGAACTTCTGTGAGAGAAATTCAACATCTAAACAATCTCAAGGGCACAACAATCAGAACAGGGCAAAAACTTATTGTAAAAGCCCCAAATCCACTTTCCCTCCCAAATATAAATACAGACAACAATGTTCACATTGTTAAAAGTGGAGAAAGCCTGGGAATAATAGCCAGCAAATACAAGGTAAGCATTGGTGATCTAAAACAATGGAACAATCTTACGGGAAACATGATACATCCGGGTCAAAACTTAATTGTAAGAGGAGTAGCTGTTGCTTCAACATCAAAGGTTAATAATACTGAAATACAAGACTCAAATGATGAAATTGTTTTTGATGACATTATAGAAGAAGAAGATACTGATGAATTGCTTAACGAAGAAAATAATTATTTACTTTATATCGTTAAACAAGGAGACACTTTATTAGATATAGCCAGCAAGTATGAAAACATTACCGTTGAAGATATTATTGAACTAAATGGCATTGAAGACAATGATGAATTACTGGAAGGGCAAACTTTGAAAATTCTAATTCCCTAATTATGAATTATAAAAATTTTAAAATGAAAAAAATTGCAATATTAATTCTATTTGCATTCTTGGCTTCTTGTAAATCTGGAGAAAGCCCAAAGCAACCCTCGGCATCGGGAAAAGCCGGAGAACTATTGTTGATAATGGATAGTGAATTCTGGAAAGGTGAAGCCGGAGATGGTTTTAAATCAGTTTTTGCTGCTAATATGCCTATGTTCCCTCAGGCAGAGCCTTTGTTTAATATTATTCAAATTGAGGAAAAAGCATTTACAAAAATTTTTGAAAGCCACAGACATATTTTTATCGCAGAAATTAAACCCACAGAAGAAAAGGCCAAAATCGAAATTGGCAAAGATGTTTGGGCTTATCCTCAAATAGTTATTAAAGTTATTGCGCCTGATATTGAAACTTTCAATAAAACAATCATTGCAAATGCTCAATCTTTTGTTGATTATTATCTTAAAGCAGAATATGAAAGGAATATAAATGCAAACAGCCAGATGCAAAACATGGAAATAATGACCGGTTTGGAGCAAGATTTTGGAATCAAAATGGTTGTTCCCCAAGGTTTTTATATTGCAAAAAAAACCGAGGATTTTATGTGGATTAGAAGAACTGGAACAATTGAAGACCTTGATATGAGCATTTTGGTTAGTATACTTCCATACAGAAATGCTGATTTCGACTTTGATTCCAATACAATTTGGACAAGAAGAGATTCTCTTACCAAACTTCATATTCCTGGCCAATTTGAAGGCACTTATATGACAACCTATAATAGTAAAAAAGAAGATGAATTAAACATTCCTCCCATATCAAAGGAAATTAACTTTAACGGGAAATTTGCTGTCGAAACAAGAGGTTTATGGAAAACTCACGGCGATCAAATGGGAGGTCCATTTATTGGATATACAATTGCAGAAGACAACGGTAGGTTTTTGCTTTATTTAGATGCTTTCGTTTACTATCCAAACAAGGATAAGCGAAACTTTATACGACAACTTCAATCAATAATACATAGTTTGGAATTTGTTAAATAAAAAAAGAGGCTATAACGCCTCTTTTTTTTTGTGACTCCGGAGGGACTCGAACCCCCAACCGACAGAACCGGAATCTGCTATTC
>CAZRNU010000217.1:0-3625 GCA_964601515.1 uncultured Bacteroidales bacterium
AACCCCTCAACACCAAACCATGCATCAAAAAGTAAGCGATAAAATGAAAAATTACAGATATTTCTTCATTATTCTTCTCCTTCTCCACATTTGCTTGGTCGCAACAGGCAATGAAGACAATCCGAAAAAAAACTACAATTCCATCGAGATTATGGGTGGCACGAATTATAATAAATTTTACCACATTGGTTTGATGACTAGCTTTTCCTCTGCAGGTGAATTTAGAGAAAGTTTCTCATTAGGGTATGAAAATACTAGATTTTTCCCCATAAGAATTCATGCAGGTATTGATTTTTATGAAGGCAGTATAGATTTATCAGAATCATATAACACCAATGGTTGGGGGCTAAATGCTGATATAAAAAAGCATGTTTTCTGTTTGGATATTTATCCGGGCAACTTTAAACCTGCGAAAAACATTGAGCTAAGCTTAGGAATTGGACTTACTTTTCTAATAGATGATGTATTTTCTGGAGAAAGCTATAGTTATTCATGGATGAATAGCAGAACATTAATTCTTGAAGATGAATATGGAAGTATTAGCAAATATTTTTCTTTAGGCTTAAAGTTCCGTCTTGCTTATAATATTAAATTGTTTAACACTCTTTATCTGACGCCTCAATTCATTCAATTTCTGGGATTAACTGACGACCTTTCGGTTTGGGGTGATGTTAAATCTTTTCGAAATTATTTCGCTGTTGGCATTAGAAAAACATTTTAATTAATTAAACCTTCAAGAACATGAACAAATATATTAAGTCAGTATTGGCACTAGTCATAACTTCTGCATCTGTTTTGCTTATTTTCAACACATGTAAAAAAGAAACTAAACCACCCACTGTGCAAACTTTTGAGGTTGAAAGCATAACGAATTCTTCTGCCACTTCCGGTGGTGAAATAGTTGAACATGGAGGTGAATTTGTTTCTGCAAGGGGTGTTTGCTAGAGTACTAACCAGTATCCGACTATTAGCGATTACAGAACAAGGGACGGAAATGGAATAGGCAAATTTTATAGTTGCCTTAGCGACTTAGAGCCAAACACAACTTATTACATCAGAGCTTATGCCACAAATAATGCCGGAACAGGTTATGGTGCTATTTACCGGTTTATAACCAAACAACCGGTTGCCGACCAACAAGGTGATTCGATCACTGATTTTGATGGCAACAGGTACAAAACTGTGTGGATTGGAGGAAAACTCTGGATGGCAGAGAACCTGCGTACAACACACTATAGTGATGGAACACCTATACCAAATATTACTGATGATTTGGAATGGCAAAATACTTCTACAGGAGCCTACTGCTGGTATGAAAATGATTATGAACAATTTGGCAGCAAATATGGTGCTTTGTACAATTGGAACGCTGTAAATACAGGTAAATTATGCCCGGCGGGATGGCACGTCCCAAGTATTTCTGACTGGAGAGAATTAACTTGTTACGTGGGTGGTGAGAAGTGGGCAGGTGGAAGACTGAAGGCTCCAAAAGGGTGGGCGATTTATGGCTCCTGGGATGATGAATATCAGTTCTCTGCCCTCCCCGGTGGTTTTAGACCATCTTCTGGCTTCCAAGACAAAGGCGATAGAGGCCATTGGTGGAGTAATAATGAGCACGATAACACTAAAGCACTTTGTAAATACATTAACTATTACTCTCCTGATTTTCCTACAGTAAGATCTCAAAAACAAGATGGGATGTCTATTCGTTGCGTAAAAGATTAAATTGATTGACATTTTATTAGAGTTTAGCCTGATATAATGGGGATTGCGGGCTAATAGGGTTGGGGCTGGGAAGTTACAGAAAAGTTACAGAAAACGGTGACAGGAAAAGGTGACAGTTGCATGATATACCGATCTAAAAACTAACCTTAATTGTGGCCATTGGATAAAAGCCCATTTTGTATGTTTTTACTATCTCGCCGGTTATGAGATCTAGTCTGTCGATATAAATATTTGTGTAATTGGTTCTATATTGTAAATCAAAGGCGGTTTCTATGCTATATTTCTTCTCATTGCGCCTCATTCCTATTCTAAGGCTTATTCTTTTATAATCTTCTCTTTTCACAGTATATGCATTTGCCCAATCGTAAATTACTTTTCTGTTATCTACCGAGGCCTCTATATCATATGGCACATAAGGCATTCCACCTGCATATGTCATGTTTATGCCAATATTTGCAGACCTGTTTCTTTTAGGAGCAATAAACTCGTAACCTATTAATAGATTAAACGCATAATTTCCATTAAATGCAGTATTTCTTTCAATACCATCGGCTCCTGTATATTTTGATTCAAATAATGAACCCGAAAGCAATGCAAAATAATTTTTACTCCAGAACTTCTCAAAGGTTAACTCAACTCCATAATTCTCACCTGTGCCTATATTCTTAAGATTATCCTTTCTTTCTATATAATACTCAGCACCATAATTAATGATAGAATAAACAGAATCTGTAACTGAAACGGGTACATTATACAGATACTGATAATATGCTTCAAGCTTTACCCTCATATCTGAAGTGATTATATAATCATATCCGAACACATTATGCCAGTTTCTCGTAAACTTTAAGTTTTTGTTTGTATAAAGATTGCGGTCATTGTCACTTAAAACATAATAAGCCATTAACTGCTGCATTTGGCTATATAATCCTGATCCAATACTAAAAGTATGGCGAGGCAATACATTATAACTAATATTTACTCTAGGCTCAGCAACAAACTCTCCCGTATGCTCAAGCATCTGAGTATTCACTCCAATATACGCAGTAATTTTTGGAGTAATTCTGTGCAATAAATCAGAATAAACTCTGTATAATCTTATAGTTTCATTTTTAGCCATAACATTATGAACATATCTGTTATAAACAAATTGGCTATCAACGAAATTCAAAAAATAATTATCAGCATAAAAACCAACTGAAAAATCAGTTTGTGCAGAAAATTTATGTTTAAATTGAGTTCTCAAAGAATACTTCATCTGATCGGAAGTTTCTCTTGCGTATGGGAATGGGTCAACATAAGTAATATTGAAAGTGTCTACTGCGTTATATAGCTGGCTTGCAGTAACATAAAAAGTTGTCGTAAATAAGCTTTTACTATTCAAAGAAATATTGTGATTTACTCCCAAAACGCCCATTCTATATACGTTTATAATATCTTCGCTATAAGAGGAAAAAATCCAATTTTCATGTTTTTTTCTTGAATCAACAAGCTCAATCTTACTGTCGCCTCTAAGTCCTACTAATGAAAAAGTTCCTGCAGATTTAGTGGGCAGATTTAATTTGAATGAAAAATCGTGATAAAATGCTGCTTCAGGAATTCTAATATTAAACCTTGTAAGAAGGTCAACAACAGAATATCTGTAACTCATGATGTATGATGCATTGCTGAGGTAAGGCAGTGGCCCTTCTGTTCCAAATTCCAAACCGTTCCACCCAAGCTGAGCCCAATGTTCATAAGAGTATGCATTCCCATTTCTTAACTTCAGGTCGAATACTCCGGCAATTGAATTGCTATACTCTGCGGGGTAATTACTTGTTAGAAAATCTGAATTGCCCAGCAAATTGGTATTAACAATAGTGATTGGACCACCGGTAGAGCCGGTTGCTCCGAAGTGATT
>CAZRNU010000218.1:0-3567 GCA_964601515.1 uncultured Bacteroidales bacterium
AATCCTGAAGTTTTATTTGAAACACCTGAATTGTTTTCAACAGCTTCCATTGTTAGCGGCAATGTTGCATTGCTGCTGGATGTAGAAAATGCAGTTAGCAATGGCACCGACATTCCTTTGAGGTGCTTAATAGGGTTTATTTTACCAAAGAACTTCATAATCAGTGGCAAGGTTATCATAGAATGAATTACGAGCGCTGCAGCAACAGTAAGCATATATATACCCATTTTACCAAAAACTTCCAACAAATTATTGCTATGCTCTGCTACTGTTCCCGCTACAATTCCAAAAATCCCTATTGGAGTAAACTTAATTACAAACATCGTAATCTTCATCATAACTTCAAAAATTGCCTTGAAGCTTTTATCAACTGTAGTTCTAACACTTTCCGAAACTTTTGTAGCAAAGAATCCGAACAGAATAGCAAAGAAAATAATTGCAAGCATATCGCCTCTAACGAGCGCATCTATAATATTTTCGGGAATGATATTAATCAATGTCTCTCCAATTGGTTTTTCAATAATGTCGAGCCCTCCCCCATTATCAGCCGTTTCAAAGTGAGCACCAATTCCTGGTCGTATCAGGTTTACCAAAAGTAAGCCTGTTAATATTGCAATTATGCTTGTTGAAACATAATATAAAATTGTTTTGAAGCCCATTCTGCCAAGGTTTTTACCGCTACCAATACCGGTAACCCCAACAACTATGCTTGAAAAAATTAATGGAACAATTATCATTCTCAAAGCCCTGAGAAATACATCACCCATCCATGTTACATATTTCACATATTCGGTAAAAACCAATCCAAATCCTAAGCTAAGAATAATTGCTATAAGAATTTGCCAATGCAATTGTATTTTTTTCATGATTTAGTATTCTTTACAATATCATACAAATTTATAAAAACAGTTTTGCAATCAAATATTTTATTGGAAGTATTTAAAATTCATTTCAAGACAAATTGGCATTACAATTTAATGCAAAACCTTATCAATCAGTCATTTTGGCAGCAATAAGCCTGTTTTTTCATTTGGATTTTTTTTTGATGATTGTGGATTGAATCATTAAAATCTTTGAAAAATGAACTTCAATAAATTTACAATAAAAGCACAGGAAGCTGTTCAAAAAGCTCAGGAAATAGCACTTGGATATAGTCATCAGGCTATAGAACCTATACATATTCTCAAGGGTATATTCTCTGTAGATGAGAATGTTATACCATATATATTCAAGAAGCTGGAAGTAAACAGCTCTAACTTCAATGCAACATTAGAAAGAGTAATTGAGTCTCTTCCAAGAGTTTCCGGTGGCGATGTTTACCTGTCTCAAAACAGCGCTAAATTGTTTCAGAATGCTGAAAAGATATTGACTGAGTTGAAAGATGAGTTCATATCAACAGAACATCTTTTAATTGCTCTTGCTAATGGCAATGACCAGGCTGCCCAGATAATTAAAGACAGTGGAATCACGAAAGAAGCTCTAAAATCAGCTATTCTCGATTTGAGAAAAGGTAGTAAAGTTGATAGTCAAACCGCTGAAGATACATATAATGCACTCTCCCGTTATACTAAAAATCTTAACGAACTTGCACTTAAAGGCAAGCTTGACCCGGTTATTGGTCGCGACGATGAGATTAGAAGAGTATTACAAATTATTTCCAGACGAACAAAAAACAATCCTATTCTTATTGGAGAACCCGGAGTTGGAAAAACAGCGATAGCTGAAGGGCTGGCGCATAGAATTATTAATGGAGATGTGCCTGAGAATCTGAAATCTAAGAAGATTTTCTCTTTAGATATGGGTTCTTTAATTGCAGGTGCAAAATATAAGGGTGAATTTGAAGAAAGATTAAAATCTGTGGTTAAAGAAGTTATTTCTTCTGATGGTGAAATAATTTTATTCATTGATGAAATTCATACACTAGTTGGTGCAGGAGCCAGTGGAGATAGTGCTATGGATGCCGCAAATATTCTGAAACCTGCATTGGCAAGAGGCGAGCTTAGAGCTGTTGGTGCTACTACACTAAAAGAATATCAGAAATACTTCGAAAAAGACAAGGCTTTGGAAAGAAGATTTCAAAATGTGTTGGTTGAAGAGCCGGGCAGAGAAGATGCTGTTTCTATCCTCAGAGGATTGAAAGAAAGATACGAAACTCATCACCAGGTTAGAATCAAGGATGAAGCTATAATTGCTGCGGTTGACCTCTCTACAAGATATATTTCCGACAGATTTTTACCTGATAAGGCCATTGACCTTATTGATGAAGCTGCTTCTAAAATGCGGCTGGAGATGAATTCAGTGCCAGAAGAACTTGATGAAGTAGAAAGAAAAATCAGGCAACTGGAAATTGAAAGAGAAGCTTTCAAAAGAGAAAAAGATAAAGCCAAACTGACCATTATAAATGAACAACTTGCAAATCTAACTGAGCAAAGAAACTCTATTAGGGCAAAATGGGAAAGTGAAAAGGAAGTTGTGGATAAAATCCAAAAATTAAAGCAGACAATTGAAGATTTGAAGTTTGAAGCCAACAACGCTGAGCGTAGTGGTGATTTTGGCAAGGTTGCTGAAATAAGATACGGCAGAATAAAAGAAGCTGAGCAGCAGTTAGAGGACTACAACAAACAACTTCAGGAAATGCAGGCATCTTCTGCTCTTATAAAGGAGGAAGTTACCGCAGAAGATATTGCAGATATTGTAGCTCGTTGGACAGGCATTCCCCTTAGCAGAATGCTGCAGAGCGAAAGAGAAAAGCTTATTCATCTGGAAGAAGAACTGCATAAAAGAGTGGTTGGACAAGATGATGCTATAGAAGCTGTTTCTGATGCAATAAGACGCAGCCGTGCGGGGTTACAAGACCCCAAAAAACCCGTTGGTTCATTTATCTTTCTGGGTACAACCGGCGTTGGCAAGACTGAATTGGCAAGGGCATTGGCCGAGTTTCTTTTCAACGACGAACATTCTATGATTAGAATTGATATGTCGGAATACCAGGAAAGACATACTGTAAGCCGCTTGATTGGTGCGCCTCCCGGATATGTTGGTTATGAAGAAAGCGGTCAGCTTACCGAAGCTGTTAGAAGAAAACCCTACTCTGTTGTGCTACTCGACGAGATTGAAAAAGCTCATCCTGATGTATTCAATATATTGCTTCAAGTTCTTGACGAAGGCAGGCTGACTGATAATAAAGGCAGAACGGCAGATTTTAAGAATACTATAGTTATAATGACATCAAATATTGGTTCATCCTTAATACAGGAAAAATTTGAAACAATAACTGATGAAAACCGCGATAATATTATTGAATCAGCAAAAACAGAGGTCTTTAATCTTCTTAAAAGAACTATAAGACCTGAGTTCCTAAACAGGATAGATGAAATAATAATGTTTAAGCCATTAGATAAATTTGAAATCAGAGGAATCGTTGATTTGCAGATGAGGAGATTTGACAAAATGTTGAGAGATTCAGGAATTCATGTTGAATTAACTCCGGAAGCAGCAGATTGGATTGCTGAGCAAGGCTACGACCCGCAGTTTGGAGCAAGGCCATTGAAAAGAGTTATTCAGAAA
>CAZRNU010000219.1:0-3154 GCA_964601515.1 uncultured Bacteroidales bacterium
AAAGTTAAAAGTTAAAAGTTAAAAGTTAAAAGTTAAAAGTTAAAAGTTAAAAGTTAAAAGTAAACACTGAACACTGAACACTGAACACTGAACACTGAACACTGAACCCTTATGTCTAACGAAAAACCTCTTGCGGAAATACTAAGACCGGATAATCTTGATGATTATTTGGGTCAGAAGCATTTGGTTGGTGATGGTGCCATTTTAAGAAAGACAATAGAACTTGGGAATATTCCATCCATGATTTTGTGGGGGCCACCCGGTGTTGGAAAAACGACGCTTGCTTTTTTAATATCAAAGCTATTATCCAAACCATTTTATACTCTTAGTGCAGTTTCCTCAGGGGTGAAAGATGTTAGAGATGTAATACAAAAAGCTTCCAATACAGGAAAAAATGCAGTATTATTTATTGATGAGATTCATAGGTTTAGCAAATCCCAGCAAGATTCACTTTTAGGTGCGGTAGAGAAAGGCATTGTCGTTTTGATAGGTGCTACAACAGAAAACCCTTCTTTTGAAGTTATCAGCCCATTGCTTTCCAGATGCCAAGTATACATTCTAAAAGAGCTTGATGTTCAAGATTTGATTCTTTTATTAAGTAAGGCGCTTAATTTTGTTGAGAAGGAATGGGGTAAAATTATTAAATTAGAAGAAACAGAGGCATTACTTAGAATATCAGGCGGAGATGCAAGAAAGTTGTTAAATGCATTTGAATTGGTTGTGAAGTCAAATCATGCTAAAGAAGTTGTTATAACAGATAAGATTGTACTTGAAACAATTCAACAAAATCTTGCATTATACGATAAAAATGGAGAAATGCATTATGACATAATCTCTGCTTTTATTAAATCATTAAGAGGAAGCGATCCTAATGCTGCTGTGTATTATCTTGCCCGAATGCTTGATGGGGGAGAGGACCCTAAATTTATTGCGCGCAGAATGGTAATTCTTGCATCTGAAGATATTGGCAATGCAAATCCGAATGCATTATTGCTGGCAACAACTTGCTTTCAGGCAATTACAATGATAGGAATGCCTGAAGGTAGAATTATTTTATCTCAGGTAGCCACTTACCTTGCCTGTTCAGCTAAAAGTAATGCCGCATATATGGCAATTGAAAAAGCTTGGGCATCGGTTAGAGAAACCGGCGATTTGGCGGTTCCACTACATATACGCAATGCTCCAACAAAGCTTATGAAGGATATTGGTTATGGGAAAGATTACAAGTATGCACATGATTTTGAAAATAACTTTATAGATATGGAGTTCTTGCCGGAAAAAATAAAAGGTAAAAAGTTTTATGACCCCGGAAATAATCAAAGAGAAAATGAAATACGGGCAAGATTGAGGAATCTTTGGAAGAAGAAGTATGGGTATTGAAAGTCGAAAGTCGAAAGTCGAAAGTCGAAACGCCAAACCCGAAACCCGAAACCCGAAACCCAAGTACTATGAACAACCGCGAAATATTTTACAAATACTTAGCTCAAACCAGTGATTCACCTTTGGCTATTGAGGTAGAGACAGCAGATGGTGTTTATTTGTATGGACCAAATGAAGAAAAATATCTTGATTTGATAAGTGGGATTTCAGTAAGTAACATTGGTCACAGACATCCTCGTATAATTGAGGCAATTAAGAATCAGCTCGACAAATATATGCACCTGATGGTTTATGGTGAATATATTCAAACTCCTCAGGTAAAACTAGCTGAAAAACTTGTTTCACTTCTCCCAGAATCACTTAATAGTGTCTATCTTGTAAACTCAGGCAGTGAAGCAGTTGAAGGTGCTTTGAAATTATCAAAGAGGTTTACTGGTAGAACGGAAATGGTGTGCTTTAAAAATGCCTATCATGGGAGTTCTCACGGAGCATTAAGTGTTATGGGTAATGAGTATTTTAAAAATTCTTTCAGACCTTTATTGCCTGACATAAGAATTCTTGAGTTTAACAATTTTGAGATGCTGGAGCAAATTTCTGAGAAAACAGCCTGTGTTATTGTTGAGCCAATTCAAGGGGAAGCCGGTATTATTTTGCCTAAAAATAATTTTCTAAAATCATTGCGAGATAAATGTAATCAAACCGGAACACTTTTAATTTTTGATGAAATTCAAACCGGATTTGGAAGGACTGGAAAGTTATGGGCATTTCAAAATTTCAATGTTATTCCTGATATTCTTTTATTGGCAAAAAGTATGGGAGGAGGGTTGCCAATAGGAGCGTTTATTTCTTCTCAAAAAATCATGAGCAAGCTTACCCATAATCCGGTTTTAGGTCATATCACTACATTTGGAGGAAACCCTGTTTGTGCAGCCGCTGCTCTTGCCAATCTTGAGGTGATTGAATCTGAAAAGCTATGGGAAAATGCAGCATTTATTGAAGCAAAATTTAAAGAAGGTTTAATAAGTGATAAAATTTTGTCGGTAAGAGGAATAGGTGCATTTTTATGCATTGAGTTTGCAAATTCTGATATTAATATGAAAACAATTGATAATTGCTTAAGAAAGGGATTAATTACCGATTGGTTTCTTTTTGCCGATAATTGTATGAGAATTGCACCTCCTTTAATTATTAACGAAGAGCAATTAAGAGATGCTTGCAAAATCATAATTGATAGTATATAAAAAGGCTGCCTCAAGGTTATAAAAGACAGCCTTTTTATATCTTAAAAAAAATCTTTAATTGATACCATTCAAAATCAAGTTAATTAGTGCTGATAAATCTGCAACATTAATCCTGCCATCTTCATTAACATCTGCATTAGCCATTATGAATCCTACAGGAGTAGAGCCATTTAAATGACTTACCATCCAAACAATATCTCCTACATTAATAAATCCGTCTCCATTTACATCTCCTTTGGTTATTAAGGAAATATTTCCATCAATCACCACTGCATCAATACATACACCATAACCCCAATTAGCCTCACCTTCAAATGCTATGTAAAAGTCGTTACTTAAAACTCCATCAGGAATATTAATGGTTATTGGAGTCCAGCTGGTTAAACTTGTATTGTATGTGTTTAAGAGAACCCAAGAGCCTGATGAGGAATTTTTGTAATATACTCTTAAAACATCCTGATCCGGGCTCCAGAATTGGTTGTATAAACTGAAACTCAATTGAACGTCAGAATAATTGGCAATATTTAATTGAG
>CAZRNU010000220.1:0-3113 GCA_964601515.1 uncultured Bacteroidales bacterium
TTTTGGAATTATAATAACTACCTGTAGAGTAATCATAAACTTTGCCGGCATGAGAGTAGCCCTCAATTGTAGCCAGTGGTGCAGCTTCACCTGTCTTTGGCTCTAGCAAAGTGCCATAATCAATATCAGGGTCAATTTTTGCATGAAATTTCGAACCTGCTTTTGCATGAAAACCCGGCAACAACCTTATCTGCGCACCTGCCGTCACTGTTACATCGGCACCGGGCTCTACAGTAAAGGTATTATCATTCTCCGAACTGCAAAACCTTATATTTTCTTTAACAGTGTATGCTACTTTACCACTAACTTTTTGATGCATGGTTTGGTGTTGAATAGGGCCGCTGCCATATGTTAGTCTTTCTCGAGGGCGAACGGTATTATCAAAATCTTCTATAAACTCATTTATTACATAATTTCTTGTTGCAATACTAATATTGCAATGGTCTTCATTGTTATTCATCCCATGTATTTTGTCAAAAGGAGTTCTTTGTAAGCCACTAGCTAAATCATTACGATTTGTATAGTCAACATGTCTTTTATTAATTGTACTACTTGTAATAGTAATTCCAAAAGCTGTTGAAGTGGGCATAAAAGTGGATTTTGTAACTCTTGGATCACTTATGTCATGTGTAATTTCATTATTTTTACTGAAGTTAATATCATAAAGACTTGTAATGTATCCTCCGGGTGAATTTTCAAAGGGAAGAGAGGTAGTTGTGTGTTTATTCCTTGTGAGTCCTAATGAAACTCTACCTCTATATATGAGGTTAGTGCTAGTGCTTGATTTGCAGCCCCATGCTTTCCCAAATGAAAACGCAGCCGAAATGTCTTTATCATCATAATCAATTATTTGTTCTCCTGAATTTGGATAAAGCTTGCTCCTACCACCATTTGAAATTGCGTAATTTTTTGGGAATAATGGATATCCCAATTGGTCAAGTTTATCATAAAAATTTGGAAAATTAGCTTCGCCCGATCCTGCTATATAGGGTCCCGGAGTAAAATTTTCAACCCCTATGTCATCTGTGGGGTTTGTGTAATGATAAATCAGCATTTGCCGTGCTGCCTCTGAATTTAACTCCTCCAATCCTTTTTTTGCATCACTGTTATATGGTGAAAAATGCCTTATTAACCACTGCAAGCCAATTGGAATATAGGCTCCTTTGTTGGGTGAGTCGAAAGATATCCAGGTTTTTACATAGTGATCTTCGTTATTTAATTCCATTTCTCTAATAGCATACCTTGAAATTAAACCGCCCATGCTTGCCCCTACATATATTATTTCTTCGGTTTTATTATCCCTGAAATTTGGGCCGTTTAATGCTTCATTGAAAAATCTTCTTAAAGTAGCTGCATTTTTATCTATTGGTCCTGATCCCCAATGATAATCAATAAAAACTATATCATAGCCCAAGTTTCGAACATAAGAAAACAAATCTGCTGATGATTCTGGCTCCCAGAAAGTAGGATCGCCATTAAATTTTTGATATAACCCGTAATCTGCTCCCAAGAGTACGTTTGAGGTATCGGATAAATGTGTTGTGAAATAATTTCTTTTATTACCATGATCAAACCCGTCACTAATAACTAGCGGTCTCCTTATTTTTCCACTGTTATTGCTTGGATTAAAAATTATTGTAAATTGAATGCCTTTTTTTCCTGTAGAACCACTGGTGTCGTATGAAGAAGGAAAGTATAAATTTATATTGGGAGTTGGTGCGGTTGACTTTGCCATTTTTAAAAACGAGAAATGTGAATAATAAATAATGTCTTCACTGGTTTCAAAGTTCTCAAAAGTCAGTTTTACTTTTGCTTCATAATGCTTGGCTTCGGGCGGATAATTTAGAGTAATTATTTCATTTAGATTTATATACCTGTACCCAATGCCGTCGTCAAAATCAATCTCAATATGTTTAATAATCTCTTCCTGATTGTTTGAAAACATAAGGTATTCGGGTATAACAAATCGCACATTTCCATTATCAAATATATTATAAGTAATACAGCTTGCAACTATTGCCCTGTGAGTTGAAAATGCTGTTGCATCAGCCCCGTTTGCATACAAAATAGAGTCGTTCTCTATCAATATATTATTGTCCAAAGCCTCTTGTTTTATCCTGTTAAAAGAAAAATCAAGAATGCTGATTGGGGTTGCATAATCAGAATAGAAATAATTATTTCGTACCTCTTTTATAATATCTACATCAAAGAAAGAAGATTTATCATAACTTCCTCTTTTAAGGTTTCGGTATATCTTATAGTAATCTCCCGAATAAACAGTTGTTACCTTGTCGTATCCGTTTATATTTAGAATAATGCTGTCGTATATACTTTTGTCAATTAATATCCCTGTGCTTACTATCTGCGAATCTATCAATGAAAGATACTTTTCGGGGTTAAACAGGTAGTATTCATTTTCAAGAACACTAGCCGAAAACTGCCCCCAACAAGATATCTTTATTGACAGAAAAAGCAGGCTTAATATTATTGTTCTCATAATTTTAAGTTTTTAGAGTTAAACAATTAATGATTGTTCTTAATCAATTTCTCCAACTCTTCCAATCTTTTATTTTGCTCAATAATATAAAGCGTAAGCTCTTCGATTTTTTGCAGTAGTTTCGTGTTTAGAGCTCCAAGTGGGAATCCATTTTCTGATTCCATTTCAATTGCCGGTGGAATTTCAGGGAGGTGTTTGTTTTGCTTGATAAACTGCTCTAAATCTGACAAACACATTAAATTGTAGTCATCCTCAAAAACAAAGTCTGCTCCGGCCATTTCAATCATTATTTCACTAAAACGAGCTGTGCCATTACCTTTTATTTCAGCTCTTTTTTGCCCCTGTTGGATTATTTCCAAAACATTACCTGATGGGTTGTCGTTAATAAGCTGCATTGTTGGGGTTGTGGCAGCCGAGTGTTTAATGATAGACCTGCCTGCAACATCTAACGCAACTGATGGATTTTGCACACCAATCCCAATTCTTCTGTCAGTAATAATACTTCCATTTGTAACTCTAATATTTCCATTATTTACATGCAGCCTTGCGCTGGGTGACATAGTACCTATGCCAACCGTACCCATGTCTGTCAGAGTCATTACAGTATGATGGTTTC
>CAZRNU010000221.1:0-3096 GCA_964601515.1 uncultured Bacteroidales bacterium
ACCATTTCTCCTGCAGTTTATTATTCTGAAGGAACCGACTATCATGCATACATTGCTACAGGAGATTCTATTGTTTTAAACAACCGAATGCGACCAATCAGGATTAAAGATAATATAGGGAAAGTGTCTATAATGGGAGCGGAGATTGGAGTTAACTTTTTAATCACAAAAAGTTTGAACTGGAGAGCTTCATACAGCTATACAGATGTTGAAATCCAAGAACATAAAGTATTTGATGCATTCGAAGATGATGATATTGTTGGTAAAAAATTAGTATATCAACCAAGAGATGTATTTTATACATCTTTAAGCTGGCGAAATAAATTTATAAATGCTCAATTGTCTTTTAGTTATAAAGGAGAACAGTTTATTGACGAAGTGAATACTGACGAAACAAAGCTTGAAGCATTTAATTATATTGACATACACCTATGGCGACCTGTGTTTAAAGGGCTTTCAGTTTCTTTAATGATACACAATATTTTAAATCAAGATTATGTAGATTCAAGAAATATGATAGCACCGGGAAGAATGATAACTGTCGGACTAAAATATTCTTTCTAATCAATAAATTCTCTGATACTTTGCCGGATTATATTCATGCATAATCCGGTAAATTGTATCAAATAAATCTTCCGCATTTGGGTTTGAGAAATAATCTCCATCAGTGCTGTACGCTGCTCTGTGATCTTTTGCAGTAACTGTTGCAGGATTGGCATCAAGGTATTTGTAGCCTTGCTGTTCTTCCAATACTTTTTGCATCATAAAGGCAGTTGCACCACCAGGAACATCTTCATCAAAGAATACTATCTTGTTTGTTTTCTTTAATGATTCAACTATAGTGTTATTGATATCAAATGGCAACAAAGATTGTACATCAATTAGCTCAACGCTTATGTTATAGTCTTTAAGCTGGTTTACTGCATCCTGAGCAATTCTAACACATGAGCCGTATGTTACAAGTGTAACATCATCTCCTTGCTGTAATATTTCAGGAACTCCCAACGGAACGGTAAATTCACCTATATTTTTCGGCAGAGCTTCCTTAAGCCTGTAGCCATTAAGTGGTTCAATGATTAGAGCCGGATCGTCGGATTGAAGTATGGTGTTATAAAATCCTGCTGCTCTTGTCATATCTCTTGGTACAAGAACATGTATTCCTCGTATGGAGTTAATAACCATACTTAGCGGACTCCCTGAGTGCCATATGCCTTCAAGTCTGTGTCCGCGTGTACTTATTATCATTGGGGCTTTTTGTCCACCTGCGGTGCGATAATGAGTGGTGGCAACATCGTCGCTCAGAACTTGCAAGCCGTATAGCAGATAATCGAAATACTGTATCTCTGCAATCGGCCTTAATCCTCTCAATGCTAAACCCAATCCTTGCCCGATAATAGTTGCCTCACGAATACCGGTGTCGCTTATTCTTATATCTCCGAATTTAGCCTGAAGTCCTTCAAGGGTTTGATTCACTCCGCCAATATTTCCAACATCCTCGCCAAAAATCATAGCCTCAGGATATTTCTGAAAAATGTATTCGTAGTTTTTTAATAAAACTTCTCTTCCGGTAAGTATTTCAGGCTTATCATCATAGCTAGGTTTTATCTCCTTTACTTTAAGAGGAGATTTTTCAGACTCACTGTATAAATGAGAGCTATAACGTTTTTGGTTGTCTGCAATAGCTTCGTCAAGCCACTTTGTAACTCTTGCTTTTAGAGATTTTTCACTGGAACAGCTAAAGCAAATTAATCGTAATATCTTCTTTGCAGTAGAAATAACATCTTTCCTTGTTGGTTCTCCAATTCGGCTGAGTTCCTGCAATAATGTGTCTATCTTGTCTGATTTCAAACAGTTGCATGTAGAAATATTTACCATTTCAATAAATTGTTTTCTTTTCTCCAGAATTGGATTTTGATAGTCTTTCCATGCTTTTGCTTTTGCTTCCTTTACAGCTTGTACGGCATTTGTTTCTATATCATTCAACTCTTTTTCAGTTGCAATTCCTTCTGACAAAATCCATTCTTTCATCTTTAAGATTCCATCAAATTCTTTTTCCCATTTAAGCCTTTCTTCAGACTTGTATCTTTCGTGAGAGCCGGATGTACTGTGTCCTTGAGGTTGAGTAATTTCACTTATGTGAAATAATACAGGAATATGATCTTTTCTGCAAATTTCTATTCCTTCAGAATATGTTTTAATCAGAGAAGGATAGTCCCACCCTTTAGCTTTATATATTTTAAAACCGTTGCTGTTTTTTTCTGCTTCAAAACCTTTTAATATTTCCGATATACTTCCTTTGGTAGTTTGATATTTGATAGGAACGCTAATCCCATAACCATCGTCCCATACAGATATAGCCAAAGGAACTTGCAAAACGCCTGCTGCATTTATGGTTTCAAAAAAATGACCTTCGCTGGTAGAGGCATCTCCAATAGTTCCAAATGCTACTTCGTTTCCATTGTTAGAGAACTTTTTAAATTCTTTCAAACCTTTTTCCTGACGAAATACTTTAGAAGCCAATGCCAGTCCTAATAATCTTGGCATTTGTCCGGCTGTAGGGGATATGTCGGCTGATGAGTTTTTTTGCTTTGTCAGGTCTTTCCATTCTCCTTTTTCGTCAAGACTGCGAGTGGCAAAGTGATTGTTCATCATCCTGCCGCCGTTTGCAGGGTTTAATGCAATATCAGTGTTTCCATATAACTGGGCAAAAAATTCTTCCAGAGAAAGCAACCCAATAGCCATCATAAAAGTTTGGTCACGATAATACCCCGACCTCCAGTCGCCATCTTTGAAAACCTTTGCCATTGCAAGTTGAGGCAATTCTTTTCCATCACCGAAAATGCCGAATTTAGCTTTCCCGGTTAATACTTCTCTACGACCAAGTAAGCTGGCTTGCCTGCTTTCATTCGCAATACGATAATCCCTTAATACGTCTTCTTTTATATATTGAGTTGATTTTTTATCTTTCTTATCTGACATGGCATAAATGCTTTTGTTAATTCCGGAGTTATAATTTTCAGTTTTAAAAAGTTATTTATAACTGACACAACTAAATTAACAAAAAAGCAGACTAGATGTTTGCTAAAAGATGATTTT
>CAZRNU010000222.1:0-3076 GCA_964601515.1 uncultured Bacteroidales bacterium
GTGATAAATATTTTATGGTGGGAGGCTCTCATGGATTTTTTGTTTTTAATTGGCTTTACGATGTTATTGGTCCGGTTGGCGCTTATACAAGTATCGTGGTAAGTGCTTTTATAATAATAATTTACTCTGTAAAAAATTCACTCAACTGGATGAAATCTAAAGTTGACAAGATTAAGCATTTCGATAAAGAAAATTTACAAGAGGAAGAAATTGGAACTGAGTCTGTTGAAAATATTTTAGTTACCAATACAGACAATAGGGAAAATAATACCGATGGGCAAAGTGTTGAGCCAAAAATTCTGGAAGGGGATGAAAAAAGCGAAGAACTGCATTTAGACGAACAATTTGATAAGGAAGTTTTGTCAGATGAAAATAACTTAGAAATAAAATCCAACAGCAATAACCTTAATATGACGGTGCAAGTTGCAGCAGAAGAAGAAACATTAAGCGAGGAAGAAATTCATTCAGATCTTCTGCAAGACTATGATCCAACTAAAGACCTTGAGTATTACAAAATGCCTACCCTTGATCTTCTTACTGATTATCCTTCCAGTAAAGGAGATGTAACCCGAGAAGAACTTAATGCAAATAAAAATAAAATAGTTAAAACTTTACTTGATTATAAAATTCAAATTTCAAAGATTATGGCTACCATAGGGCCAACTGTTACACTATATGAGATAGTGCCGGCTCCGGGAGTCAGAATTTCTAAAATTAAAAGTCTTGAAGATGATATTGCGTTAAGTTTGGCTGCCCTTGGAATAAGAATCATTGCTCCTATTCCCGGAAAAGGAACTATCGGTATCGAAGTGCCAAACTCTAAACCCGAGATCGTGTCGATGCGATCTGTTCTGAAATCAGCAAAATTTCAAGAATCCGATTATGAATTGCCGGTAGCCATCGGTAAGACAATCTCCAACGAAACTTATGTTTTTAATCTGGCTAAAACGCCTCATTTGCTGGTTGCTGGGGCCACCGGTCAAGGTAAATCAGTTGGTATAAATGCAATTATTACATCTTTACTTTATAAAAAGCACCCATCTCAACTAAAATTTGTTTTGGTTGACCCAAAAATGGTTGAACTATCAATATATCGAAATATTGAAAAACATTATCTTGCAAAACTACCCGGCGAAGAAAACCCAATAATAACTGATGTTTCTAAGGTTGTTCCTGCAATGATTTCGTTATGTATAGAAATGGATACTCGTTATGCTTTGCTTACCGATGCGGGCGTAAGAAACATAATAGAATATAATTCCAAATTCATATCCCGAAAATTGAACCCACAAAAAGGGCATTATTTTATGCCCTATATCGTTGTAATTATTGATGAATTTGCTGATATTATTGTTCAGGAGGGTAAACAGGTCGAAGCACCTATATCAAGACTTGCAGCAAAAGCGAGAGCCGTCGGAATTCATTTAATTGTTGCTACTCAGCGTCCATCAACAGATGTTATTACAGGTGTAATTAAAGCTAACTTTCCAACAAGAATTGCCTTTAAAGTTACTAATGGTCACGATTCCAAAACAATACTCGACGCTACCGGAGCTAATCAGCTTATCGGACGTGGTGATATGTTAATTTCCGAGACTGGTAAAATTACTCGTGTACAATGTGCTTTTATAGATACCCCCGAAGTTGAAAATCTGGTTAATTATATTTCTTCGCAACAAGGATATCCGTCAGCTATGGAACTTCCTGAACCAGTAATCGGAGAAGGAGAAGCCGGTGGAGCAGCTTTTGATGCTAACGAAAAAGACGAACTTTTCGAAGAGGCTGCCAGAATAGTTGTCCGTCATCAACAAGGATCTACTTCTCTAATTCAGAGAAAATTAAGTATCGGTTATAATCGTGCCGGCAGAATTATTGATCAGCTCGAAGCTGCCGGAATTGTTGGCCCTTATGAAGGAAGCAAAGCTCGTCAAGTAAATTTTCCGGATGAATTAGCTTTGGAACAATATTTGAATGCACTTAAAATCAATAACAATTAAATTTTAAATAAATGAAAAAGTTTGGATTATTTTTTTTGGCAATTTTCTGTTTTTATTTTTCAAACGCTCAAACTCAAAACAATGACAATTCTGCAACTGCTTTGTTAGACGAGGTTGCTGCTAAAGCCGAGCGTTACACAAGTCTGAAAATTGATTTTAATATGTTTGTCGAAAGTTTGCACTCTGGCAAAAGAGATTCTTATTCCGGAAATGCAATGTATAAATCAGGTAACTATAAACTTGATGTAATGGGGCAGGTTGTTTATTCCGACGGAAAAACAAATTACACATATCTTAAAGATGCTGATGAAATTAATATTTATAAAAATGATTCACAAAGCGAAATGATTAATCCTCAGGCATTTTTGAAAGATTATAAAAACAACTACAAAGTAAAATACATAGCCGAAAAATTTGAAAAAAACAGACCTTTGGTTGAGATCATTCCAGATTGACCAATGCTTCAGTATCCGTGCCATAAGAGGCCAGCTCCTCTGGCTGTTTGTCAGAATAACTATCCCTGCGCCTGTTTCAGGGAAGATGTGGAAATGGCTCATCCATCCGTGGCCCTGTCCTCCATGCCAGGCGGCAGTCTCTCCATTGGAGAGGGTTTCCAGAAAGTGTCCGAAGCCGTAGGCATCCGCCACAACACTGTAGATTCCGGGGTCCCTTTTCTCCACAGAATAGAGATTCTGCAGGCTTTCCCTTCCAAGAACTCCAGGATCATTAAAATAGGATTCTGTCATGCCCGCGGCTGCGAATAGAGCGATCTCATCCACCGTAGAAAAAAGGCCGCCCGAGGCCTTGGTCGGATAAACATAGGCAGAGACGGGTCTGCCTTTTAAATCGTAGCCTGTCGGAAGATTTTCCTTGTACTCGCTTTTCCAGGTGAAGCTTGAGTTTTTCATTCCAAGGGGCAGTAATATTTCTTTAGCCATGAAATCTGAAAAATCCCTGTTTGTAGTCTCTTCTAGGAGTGCTTCAAGTATATTGAAGCCAACATTGGAATACATAAAAGCCGTCGAGGCTTCCCTGACAGCGATTGCTTCTCTGCTTAAGTTTTCCTGTAAAGAGGGAAT
>CAZRNU010000223.1:0-3052 GCA_964601515.1 uncultured Bacteroidales bacterium
CCATATCTATTAAAAGCACCCTCATATTTTTCACTATAGGCTAAACCAAAAACAGGAGTTTTAGTAAATATAGCAGCAAAACAAGAATGCAAACGAGAGCCTATAAAAAAATCCATTTTTGAAATTACATACTTTATTTGTGGTGAATTTAAGTTTTCATTAATTAACATAACATTTGATTTGTCATTTAATGTCGCATAAAACTCAATCGATGCCTGTAAATCATCAGCATTATTTTCAGGATTGTTAAAATTGTATGAATGTGGAATTAAATATATATTACAAGATCTAGATTGGAAGTATTCTATAATCCTATTTATCAAAGGCTTATAATTTTTAAATCTTCCTGCTAAATTAAAAAATGAATTGTAATAACAGAGCCCACTTATATTAATGCCAATAGCATTGTCTTTTATGTTTATTTGGAAAGGCTCAGGCTCCATATAATATGATAAATCATCACATATTTCATGTTTTTTATTGATATTGTTTAATGTGACAATAAAAGTATCATCTCTAACATATATATTTTTAGCACTGATAATTAAGCTTTCTGCCAATTCATAATTCCTTTGTTCTCTAAAAGGGCCAATTGTTTGTGGCAAAAACAAATATGGCAAATTCAGCTTCTTAGCCATTATTGCCCACCTGAGATGCCCCTGCATAGTGGCTGCTGAATATATATCAGAAAATCCATCACCACCACATATTGCAGCAAGATATTCCATTGATTTAACATCATTGCCAAAAGGTGTAAGATTCCAATAGATTTTGAATATTTTGTAAATAAGCATTGTAATTTTAATGTCAAGAATCCAGTATTTTCTCGTCTTAATTCTCCACGTAATGCCATTTATTATGTGTGTTTCTTTCTTAATTCTCTTTTTCCAATTCTTTAATGGATCTATGTAAAAACTAGGTGAGATAATCTCAACATCATTATTTAAGTTTTCTTTTTCTTTTAAAAAAGACAATGATCCATAGCTTAATGCTTGTGTCCCTCTGTTGTTCGTGCTGAGGTCAAAACCCGAAATGAAGATATTCTTTTTTTTCATTGGTAAGTTCCAATTGATTTTATTATTAATTTATTATATTCTTCTTAATGTACCTATGAAGTTCATTAAGTGTGAAATTAAAGATTTTGTATATGTAGCTTTTATGTAAAAACTCAAATTTGTTTTAACAAAAAAGCCTGTTTTAATTAGTGTAGCTAGACTTCGAGACAAATAAAATTGCTTTTTGGCCATTTGCCCTGGTTGCATTTTATCAATTTCCCTGTAATTTTCAATATTTTTCAATACTTGTAAGTTGTTTTTTTTAATTGCATCATTTATAGTTGCATGTCCTGTTTCTGTTCGGCTGATTATCAAACTTTTACCCGGTGCATTTTTAAATGTAGGAAATCCTTTTTCGTCAAATTCTTCCCAAGCATCAGCACAAACAATATCTGCTATGTGTCCTATGCCATCGGAGCATAGCTTACACCTGAATTGAACCCTAGGGCCTAACAATTTCATCCAAGTTAAAGAATATGAGAGTTTATATGTTTTGTTATTATTGTCAATAATTCGGAAAAATCCTGGCCACCCTTCTTTTCTGTAATCAATTTTTTTAACGTTTTCGAGTTCTACATCTAATGCTTTTACAATATCTAAAGTTGCATTTAAACTTGGGACGCCGGCACAGAAGAAAGAAATAAAAATTTTGACCTTTTCTTTGATTTGTGAGTTATATTCAGAATATTGTCTTAGGGCAGCGACATCGCAGGGCTTGCCTACAAAAGCCACACTTTGGAATTCTTTAATATTGCCCAGTATATCAATAAGAGGTGCCGAAGGTGAATACCTTGAGTTTGCGTTATCAATTATTTGTTGTGGGGTGGTACTAATTTTCACTTCATTGATATGGGTTTGATTTATTGATGCTCCAATATGTATAACTGCATTAACAGTTTGACTCTCTAGTAGATAAATTAAAATACTTGAAATTGCACCTCCAGATGAAGCTTCTGTTCTTATGTTATCATTGCTTGCAGCACCAATGAAACAATCGTGCATCTCGCCCCAAATTGGATCGTAAACAGGTGTTTTTGTAAATTTCTTTTTGACAATTATACCCGGGCAGAACTTTCTTAGTAGGATTGATTCTTCTTGAGATAAGGTTTTATTAATAATTGGCCTGTAAAACCCATTCCTATCAAGCTCAACATTAATTTTATCTTTGCTAAAAACAGCTTGACACAAACCACAACCAGCACATAGCTTATTGTCTAAAACACTCTGGAGTTTTGTTTTTTTCATTTCAATAATAACTTGGTTATTAGCCTTGGCAAGCCAAAAATAATAGAGTTAGTTTGTAGTTTAAAAATATTACTGTAGGGTTTTATTACGGCATGAGATAAGTAACCTGTAATGAAAAGAGTAAATATTGATACAATTGCAGAACCGATTATTCCAATAATGGGTATAAGCAATAAGTTTAGTAAAACGTTGAAAAAGCAACCAATTAGGTTCCGTAACACAGCAAATTTCTGATTATTTTCAACTACTATAATTTGTCCTGAACTGGTGAACATTGCTGCAAATACGGCTTTCCATGCCATAATTTGCAATACGGGTATAGCATCAGAGTATTCTTTGCTATAAAGGATTGTAATTAATGGTTTTGCCGATATGGATAAAAGCAAACTGAATAATACTGTACTCCATATAATAATATCAAAAAATTGCTTTCTTTTAACTTCATATAGCTTAAAGTCTTTTTCTCTTGCCTGTACCAAGAGTGGTGTTATGGTTTGTGCAATAATCATTGGTATTAAAATAATGAATTCAGCTAACTTTGCGCCTACTGCATATTGTCCAACAGATTCGTTATCAATCATATTCCGAATCATTACCTGATCAATTTTTTGGTATAGTAATATTGCAGTTCCAGATAATAGAAGAGGGAAGGCCTGTTTTATTTGATATTTTGCAATATTTCTGTTGAACAACCATGTTTTTATGCTCCCTACTTTTTTGCGATATGAAAACAGATAACCACCAGCAATTAT
>CAZRNU010000224.1:0-2941 GCA_964601515.1 uncultured Bacteroidales bacterium
AAAGTTAAATTTTTATGGACAAGAGGAGAGGGTTTGGCGGTCGGCGTTCGGCGTTTGGCGGTCGGCGTTCTGCGTTTGGCGTTTGGCGGGAAGGTAAATCAGCGTTATCTGCGGGAAATTATCTCCCGCTGATTGCGCAGATTATCGCAGATGAGACATAAGCCCTTACATTTCCTTATATGCCTTATATGGTTAATTTGTTAAAGGGGAAATAGAGAATAAGTTATAAGACTTGGTAGTTTGTAATTATCTTTGCAAAAAAAACAAATTGAGGGGAAAGAGACAATATAAGTACTTTAAGGCAGAGTTTAAAAATGTAAAAATAAGCGGATTTGCCGCTGAAGGTAAAGCTATATGCAGAATTGAGGATATGGTTGTATTTCTAAATCATGCTGCACCGGGAGATATAGTAGACATTATTATCGTTAAAGCAAGACGAAATTATTTAGAAGGAGCTGTAACGAAAATACATCAAAAGTCAGAATTCAGAGAAGATTCGTTTTGCGAGCATTTTGGAGTTTGCGGAGGCTGCAAATGGCAGCATCTGAAATATGAAAAACAACTTGAGTTTAAACAACAACAAGTGATTGACAGTATTGAAAGAATTGGCAAAATTCCCTCTTCCGAATTTCAAATTCTTCCAATTGCAGGTTCTAAGAATACCACATATTATCGTAATAAGCTTGAATACACATTCACAAATTACAGATGGCTTGAATCTGCAGACATGCTAAATCAGGAAAGTGGAATTGAAATGAACGGACTTGGTTTTCATGTGCCGGGCTTTTACGATAAGGTTATGAATATTAATAAGTGCTATCTTCAACCCGAACCATCAAATAAAATTAGGCTTTGGCTAAAAGATTATTCTTTAAAGAATAAGCTTGAGTTTTATGATTTGCGAAGACATACTGGTTGGATAAAAAATGTTATTATAAGAAATAACAACAAAGGAGATTTTATGGTAAATCTTATTGTTTCAAATGAAAACAGTGAGGTTTTAAATGCACTACTAAGCTCTTTGCAAAAAGAATTTCCGGAAATTTCATCACTCTTTTATACAGTAAATCCAAAAACTAATCCAAGCATTTCAGATTTATCGCCAGTATTATTTTACGGAAAGCCTTATCTTGACGAATGCATGGACAACATTCACTTCAATATTGGTCCAACTTCATTTTATCAAACAAATTCTGACCAGGCCTTTGTTTTATATTCAATTGCTAGAGATTTTGCCAATCTTAAAGGCGAGGAAATAGTGTATGATCTCTATACAGGCACAGGAACTATTGCTTGCTTTGTAGCTTCAAAGTCGAAAAAAGTAATTGGCATTGAATACGTTGAAGAAGCTGTTGCACATGCAAGAGAAAACTCAGCCAACAATAACATCACCAACACAAGCTTTTATGCCGGCGATATGTCGAAAATACTGACAGCAAACTTTATAAAAGAAAATGGCAAACCTGATGTAATAATTACTGACCCACCAAGAGCAGGAATGCATCCTGACGTTGTAAATCAGATAAACATGAGCGGGGCAAAAAAAATTGTTTATGTTAGCTGCAATCCTGCAACTCAGGCTAGAGATATTGAACTTTTAAGCGAAAAATATAAACTTGAAAAAATTCAGGCTGTAGATATGTTTCCTCACACACATCATGTTGAGAGTGTGGCTTTATTGATAAAAAGATAGAAATTTGAATAAAAGCAATCTGATATTATACATATTACTTGGCCTTTTTGCATTGCAGCCAAAACTTTCACTAACGAAAGAAGCAACCGACATTGAGTCAGATGAACTAAGTGAGGAAAAGAATTTATCAGTTCATATAAAATCACTAGAGTATGCTTCTTACAGCACTATCAAACCAGATTTTCCCTTTATCATTGGGTATCCTTCATTCAACAGCAATGCATTAGGTCTTGATATTAATTACAGCTTCAAACCCAAAAAACTAATTCATAATTTCAGCATTAATGCAATAATACCGTCAAAAATAACTTCTGACAATGGCACCGGAAATAACTATCTGATAAAAGAAAAAGAAAGCTCATACAACCGATATGAAACAAGATATTATTTTCTGGATCAGCTTTGGAAATTTTATAACATAAAACTCTTTTATGGCTTCAGTTCTTCTGCCCTATACGAAAACCGGATTCTCAATTTTATGTCTGATGATATTATTAAACAGCAAGACATAAACTTTGGCATTGGACCGGTTTTAAGTTTAAAATGGAGCTTTCTGAAAATTCTTTCATTAAATGCAGAAGGGCACTATTTAATTTTTTTGCCATATACCTGCTATGGGAGATACTCTTTTGAGAATAATGCCATTGAAACAAGAGTTGACAATTATTATCCTGTAACATATAAATCGTTATGGGATATTTCGTTAGATGCAAATATTTTTAAAAAGACATCTTTTAGTGCAGGCTATAGAAACACCAGCCAGATTGGATATGGCAATTCAAAAAATTCTATAATAATTAATAACATTATAACATCCAAAATGGACAGACTAAATGAATTTTATTTTGGAATAAATATAAATTTAACAAATTAGTTCAGAGCATATTAACAAACACAATGACGATAAAAAGAATCACATTTTATTTATTATTCTTCCTGATAGTTTCAGGATGTACTGATTTTTTTGCGTCATTAGACAAACATAAGGATTGGGAAGTAAATGAAGCGGGCAATATAATATTACATACCCGTCCACAGGATTTTTCAAATAGCCAGTCGCCTGATGATAATACAATTTTTACTATACTTAAAAACCAGAATTTCTATTATTTCCTGACAAGAGATTCACTTGGTTTAGAATACGGCGACAAAGTACTTATTTACTTATTCAATAACGACGAAGCTCTTGAAGCCATAGGCACCAACACCGGAGGGTATTCAATTTCTGAAAGGTCAACAATTTATTAC
>CAZRNU010000225.1:0-2720 GCA_964601515.1 uncultured Bacteroidales bacterium
GTCTTGTTTTAATAAACGCCATAAAAAATAGTTTTGTATAAAAAACAAAATCACATAGAAAAAGTAAAAGATTATATGCAGAAAGATTTAACTATTAGTGAAAGGTTAATTGCATTAGAACCAAACAGACTGGATTTAAAAATCAACTATGCTAAAAGCTGTTGGTGAATTTCAGAATATCTTTCAGGAGGTGATAAACAAAACTGGCTAAATAAAGCAAAAAAAATCCTTGAGCCTTTCATTAATGCTGATAATGCAAAGCAATCTGAAATAGAATTATGGAACAAAATTAAGGCAGCAATGGATGAGTTATAGAACAATAAATATAAGCAGTCTATGGTTAATTCATCCTTTTAAAACTTTCAACTTTACAAACTTTAAAAACTTTTATCTGGTTTTTATAAAATTGACCTTTGCTGTTTGCAAAAAGCAAATAATTAGTATATTTGCTGTCTAAAATAAGCAATATGGAAGATTTAATTCTGGAACACCAAAAAAGAATAACACAGTTTGACTTTCCTTTTAAGCGTTATTTATACAGTCAGATTGATTTATCAAACCGCCTGATTGCAATTAAAGGTGCAAGGGGTGTGGGAAAAACCACATTATTGTTGCAATTGGCAAAGAATATACTGCCGGAGTCATCTACTCTTTATGTAAGTTTAGATCATATCTATTTTTATGAAAACAATGTGTATGAACTTGCTAAGCAATTTGAAAAATATGGAGGCACTCACCTGCTTTTGGATGAGGTACACAAATATCCAAACTGGTCAAGAGAGATTAAACTGATTTACGATAATCTGCCCCGACTAAAAATCATTCTTACAGCTTCATCTGTGCTTGAAATTTACAAATCAGAATCTGATCTTAGTAGAAGAATGGTTAGTTATGATTTGAATGAATTGTCATTCAGAGAATTTCTGATTCTTGAAAAAATCCACGATTTTCCGGCTTTTTCGCTGGAGCATATCATTAATAACCATGTATCTATTTCAAATGATGTTTTGCAGAAGATAAAGCCTCTGCCTCTGTTTCAGAAATATCTTAGTTATGGAGCGTACCCATATTATTTGGAAAATGAAGCATTTTATTATCAAAAGCTTATCAATACAATAAATCTTACTTTGGAAGTAGATATCCTTGCCGTTGAAAATATGAGGTTCGAGACAACACTTAAGCTAAAAAAACTGCTTAAGGCTATTGCAAGCAGCGCACCTTTTACTCCAAATATTTCTAAACTTAGCGAACATACAGGCTTGTCGCGCAACAGCCTTACAGAAGCTTTAAAAACTCTTCATCGGGTGAAACTCATTAAAGAGTTGTATAAAGATACATCAGGAATAGGCGTGCTAACAAAACCAGAAAAGTTGTATTTAAGCAATACCAATCTGATGTATGCATTGGCAAAAGAAAATACTGAAACAGGAAATCTCAGGGAAACATTTTTCCTGAATCAGCTAAGTTGCAATAATCAAGTGCATTTATCCGAAAAATCTGATTTTTTAGTAAATAAGCAATTTACCTTCGAAATTGGTGGAAAAGCAAAAAAAAACAAGCAAATATCAGGATTAGAGAATGCATATATCGCAAAAGATGATATAGAAATTGGATTTGGCAACATCATTCCTATTTGGTTGTTTGGCTTTCTGTATTAGACAGACTAAAAAAAACTCTAACTTAAAAAACTTTATTAACTTAAAAAACTTTACAAACTCCAATAACCATATTTCAAATATAACTACAATGAAAAAGACACAAAACTTTGAATTTAATGAGTTATTAAGCATCCTCAAGCAAAACGTGAAACCTAATGCACGTAATTTCCTATACCTGGCATCTGGTTGTAAGCGTGATCGAGAAAATACTTATCTAAACCTGCCTTATGATAACATTTTTCTTGTTGATAAATCAATGCGCTGTCAGCAAATTGTTTCTGATAAGATTTATTACATAAAAGCAGATGCAACAGAAGCAGTAGAGGTTTTCAGGAAGGCGGGCGTAAAGATGGATTTCTATACTTCAATCCAGGAAGGACTCAATGAGGGCGGAGCAAGTTATCCATTAAACACAAACGCATACTATGGCTTTGTGTTGCCGATATTAAAAGATAAATATATACATTTTCTGCATAGATGTTATGTAAAACACATCAAAAGGCTTCCCTATAAGACTCGCACAAAGATCAATCCCGAGCACGAAGATTACATAAATCCCGAGCTGCTTACCACCTTTCCTCAATCTGCAGAGTTTTGGCGAGTCGAAACCAGGATTGAAAGAATGCACAATATCAAAATTAAAAATATTAATCTTCAAATACGCTATAAAAGCATTTGGGAAGATATAGATGAACTGGATCTTGTTTTTGGTGGATTAGATGAAACAATGAAATCGAAGTTGCAAAATAAGGAAAAAATAATAAAAATAAAGTCATTCTGGAGAAATGAGGACAAATATATAGAACAGTGCAATAATCTTCTTGAGCATTGCAACGAAAAAAAAGCCGTTACTATAGGCATGCTCCCGTTTGGATGGGGCGATTATAAAGGGTTTTTGGATTGGCTGGAAAATACTGAGTTCGCTTATACCAAAGAAATAAGATTATACCATATTGCTAAAAATGATTTTCAGTATTTATATAGTGTCTGATTAATTTAGTGCTTGTATGAACATATTGCCGAAGCTGATTATACACATACCGCACTCATCTGTGAGCATTC
>CAZRNU010000226.1:0-2526 GCA_964601515.1 uncultured Bacteroidales bacterium
GTTGTGCGTTCAGGAATTGAAAGCAATGCCGGAACAAATTCCGGTAATCGAATTTGAAGCTATTGGTTATAGTTGCTATTTATTTTCTGCTAAGAAAAAAGGTTATTCAGGTGTTGGTGTTTTTACAAAACATCAACCTGATAATGTAACTTATGGTATGGGCATCCGCGAGTATGATGATGAAGGGAGATTTATCAGACTTGATTTTGGAGATGTTTCTGTAATATCTGTTTATCACCCTTCAGGTGTTTCCGGAGATCATCGACAAGATTTTAAAATGCAATGGCTTGATGATTTTTATAACTATGTACACGATTTAAGAAAAACCCGACCTAAACTTGTAATTTCAGGTGACTTTAATATCTGTCATAGAGCAATTGACATACATGACCCCATTAGAAATGCTAATAGCTCCGGATTTTTACCTGAAGAAAGAGATTGGATGGAGAATTTTTTTAATTCCGGCTTTATAGATACTTTCAGGTATTTCAATCAGATGCCTCATAATTATACATGGTGGAGCTTTAGAGCTAATTCAAGAGCTAAAAACCTTGGCTGGCGGATTGACTATAACGTTGTCACCGAAAATTTAAGTAATAATCTTTTAGATGCATTTATTTCATCTGATATTGTGCATTCTGATCACTGTCCAACAGGGGTTGTTCTTAACTTTTAAACAACTTTTTTTACCTGTTTTATAATTAATTTTCTTTTTTTCTATCTTTGAGCCGTTTTTATAATGATTAAAATTAATTGAAAATCAGTTTAATTATTCTGAAAGTTTATTTAATTTTTGTGCTTGAAGTAATTTAGTAGTAATTATCTTAACCAAAAAAAACATGATATTTAGAAAAGCTAAAAATGTAATATTGTATGCTGCTTTAACGGCTGCAATTGTGTCTTCATGCGTACCGGCTCGCAAATACGAAGATATGGTTACTAGAAGAAATGAATGCGAGAATGCTAATGCCGAGCTTAGAAAAGAAAATGAAAGATTCTATGCTGAAAACAATGAGCTTTCAAATCAGGTTGCAGAGCTTAGAAGGAATATAGAAACTCTTCAATTAGACACTGCTAACTTAGGAACTACTCTAAGACGCATAAATGCTAATTACGAACAGTTGCATAAAACTTATCAAGTTTTGCTTGAGCAAAATGAACAACTAACTAAGGGTCAGGCAGCTGAAACTCGCCGAATTATGGAAAGACTGCAGGAAACACAGCAAGATCTTTTAAGACGTGAGGATGAATTGCATAAAGCTACATTGGCTATGCAGGAAAAAGAAAAAAGCCTCAATGAACTTAATGCTAGGTTGAATGCATCTATGGAAGAAATCAGAAGGAAAGAACAAAGACTTAATGAGCTGGAATCAATTCTTAACAAACAGGACAGTATTGTTAATGCTTTAAGGAAAACTGTTTCTCAGGCACTTTTAGGATTCCAAAATAACGGGCTTTCAGTTGATATAAGAAATGGGAAAGTATATGTTTCTCTTGAAGAAAGATTATTATTTGCTACAGGTAGCACAACAGTAGATCCGCAAGGTGTATCTGCATTGAAAGAGCTTGCAAAGGTTCTTGAGAAAAATCCTGATATTAATGTTTTAATTGAAGGTCACACTGATGATGTTCCATTCAGACCCGGAAGCTCAATAAAAGATAACTGGGAGCTTAGTGTTTTAAGAGCTACGGCAATTGTAAGAATATTGCTTGATAATTCAAAGATTGACCCAAAAAGGCTTACCGCTGCGGGAAGAGGTGAGTTTTTACCTTTAGACACCGATAAAACACCTGAAGCTAGAAGAAAAAACAGAAGAACAGAAATTATTCTTACTCCAAAGCTTGATGAGTTATTCCAGATAATTCAGGCTAATTAGTGATAAAGTAAAATAAAATAAAAAAACCTTGAAGAACTTCTTCAAGGTTTTTTTATTAGGTTAACCTTAGTTCCTAAAAATGGAACATAAAATAAATACCTAGAGCTGGATTAACTGTTGTTGCTCTTAAAGTTCTGTTGCCAGGGTTTGTCATTGTAACTTCTTCAACTGCTTGGAAGCCATCCCAGTATTCAACAACTTGTTTTGTCCTTGAATAATGAGTGTAAATTAAAGAAAGTCCAAATTCACCACCGATAGAAATTTTTGGGAATATAAAGTATTCAACACCAATAAAACCATTAAGGCCACCGCCATAATTGTTATTAGCATTTTTGGTTTCCAATACTCTGGAAGTACCTATAATATTGCCGGTTCCAAAGTTTGCCGTTGCAGGGTTTGGAACAATCTCAGACATAGCATTTCCATATTCATAAGTGTTTTTTACATTAGAAATTGAGAAAATAAATCCTCCACCATAATAACCCTGAAGGCGATTGTATCCGCGTCTCATTTCATAATCAACACCAATTAAATAGTTATGGCTTGTAAATGTCCTTCTGTCAACTGTAAGGTCTCTGCTTAGAGGATCATTATAACGAGCAAACTCGTCTGGTACATACATTCTGAAAACATCATTGTTTACAATTGC